>NZ_CAKZYF010000100.1 GCF_937884665.1 uncultured Allomuricauda sp.
AAATCCAACCTATTCCCTACGGAACTTACTTTTTTTTCGAAACACCATGCTGGTTCTGTTGAAATCAATCTCCGCAGATGTATAAGCATTCACGAATTCAAATCCAAGTTTTGACATATTGTTCAAAATATCCATTTGGTTTCTTAAACGCAGTTTATCCTTATCCACGAACATCCTCTCCAATTTGGATAAACCCGTTTCGTAATCAGAACCTTTATATTGGATAGTTAACAAAATACCCCCCATAATATTGGCCATTTCAGATATGATGATAACATATTCTGGCAATTCGTCCACATGGACATCCATGGAATCAGTTCTTAGTTCTTGAGCTTGAATTTGGGTGACAAGCAGTAACGCCACCATTTGCACCACCAGTTTTCCAAAAGTCTTGGCCATTGTCAATGAATTTGTTCAATCGCAAAGATACATGGCGTGGTTTGGGGCAACATGCCCCACTTCCCTAAAATTATGGTAAAGTATTCCGAAACCCTCGATTTCATTTTTTATTGACTACTTGCATCTATAGGGAAGTTTCGATAAATGATCTACCCATTAGGGGAAACAATGGTCCAGCCAATATCGCGAAGAAAGGCCAGAATAAGTTGCCCTGGTTCATGAATAACCTCTTGTTCAATGAAAAAGGGGTCCATTATTCGATTGGGATTCCCAGTCTCAAAGCTACCTTGGTCTAAATGTGATATGGATGAACCGTCCAAAAAAATAGAAGGTGCGAACAGTTTTGGCTCTTGCCCTGAATTTTCAAGTGATGCCCCATTTCCCGAAAAAAATAAATCATCTGAGGTAAATGCGTCAGCCAACGCAACTGAATTATTGGGAAATAGCTCACTATCTGACAGCACCTCCATTTGGCCCGTAATCAGATACGTATCGTAAACCGAAGGTAGTCCCTCTAAATCCGGTACGGGAAAGCTGGGTATATAGCCGTCATCTGCTTGAAAATCTCCAAAAATACCTAGATTTTCATTGAGCCCCGCGAGACTTCCAAAACCCAATGAATGGCATACTTCATGGAGTAGGGCGGTCACAAAATCATATTGTCCAGTTCCCGGATTTCCGTCGATTCCGAAATACCAGTCCGTATTGGAATTTATGAGTATGTCCATATCGAATTCATTGTCTTTGAGATTTTCGCCAACAAGGGCATTGGCCAACGATAATGGATACCAAGTATCTTGTAGTGGCGCACCTTCAAAGTTTTTGACGCCATTGGGAATCGACCTTCCTAGAAAGCCTCCAAGATCAGGTAGAAAAACCACATTTACCCGTATGGTCACGTTCGTTTCTAAATATTCGCTCCATATACCCAAAGTGTGCGCAATAGCCGATTCGATTTCTGGCTGATCTGAGTTGACGGCGAAATCAAACATATCGTTGTCCGGTATCGGGATAACATTGTCTGAATTGTCTTCCATATCGGAAACGCTATCCAAGGTAGAGTTGTCCGAACAAGAAGTGAAGAAACATATCAATACGGCCAAAAAAATAGAAGGGGCTACCTTTTTTTGTTTTTTGCATCTGAAGCGAATGTTGTTTTCTGAATTTTTCATAGCTGTTTTTTCTTGGAGATGAGGGTTTTTCTTTGGGTTGCATAGAAAACAAAGATTTATCAGTTTTTTAACTTTTTTCGCCTAAAATTCTAAGTAAACACTCGTATTCAATTAAATTCTTATAGCGTTTAGACAAAAAATCAAAAAAATAGATAGCTTGGTACAATGGGATGTTATTTCTAAAATCTGCTTTATGTTTTACGTATTGGTCTACCCAGCTACCCATCTCGACCAGAAAATCGGGGAGGGGAAGATTGCCGCCCAAATCATGGAAAGTAAGGTGATTGCCCGTGGAGAAGAGGCATCATTTCCAAGTACGGGAACTGTTTCCATAAACAATCAGGTTCCTTTTTTAAATAAATCCCGACAGTAAGTACTAGGGAAAAGTAACCGATTTACATAGTGCGAAAACAAGAATTTACCTTAAAGTTTCAAGTTGGGATAAAAAAGCTATGGAAAAACACATGTTTTTGCAGCGTTGTTATAGGATATGACGATGCGAAAAGCGTAAACTCATAAATTGTTGAACAGTTCGGGAATTTGAAACTATTTTAGGGCATGATCCCGTATGAATTCATTCTTGACTTTTTATATCCTTTGCCTTTTCGGACAAAGAAAATGTTTGGAACGGTTGCTATTTATGCAGGGCCCAAAATTGTTTTAGCGGTTCGACAACGCGAAGAGAACCCTATCGATAATGGTATTTGGATAAGTATCCAATTGGAAAACCAAAATGAACTGAAACGTTCTTTTCCTTCCCTTCGCAATCTGGAAACCTATAAAATAAGGACTTGGTTGTTATTACCAGAAACTGCCAACGACTTTGAGGAGACCGCAAAGGCTATTGCAGAAATGATAAAGGCAAATAGTCCTTTGATTGGAACCGTACCAAAGCCAAAAAAGTACAAAGGATAGCGATAAGAAGTAATTTAGGACTCGGATTTTGAAACGGATTTGGCTTTAGTAAGCTAGTTTCCCATTTCCTGTTTGGCGCAATTTTGGTTTCGCGCGTGTTATTCCAACCTATCGACAAGCTTGGTTTACTGCGAGTTTAATTCCTTTTTAAGATGAAATGTCCGGCCCTATTAGGAACTCGAGGTTCAAGAATACTATCTGTTTACTGAGTTTGTTGGCGGATACGTTTCAACAAGCCCATGTTTCTTAAGCAGATTAATGGATTGGAGAACTTTCCTTCATTACATACGCAACATTCTGAGAAACAGCACGGTTTCGTCAATAGTGCCGTCCTCATCAAAGTCCAATTCGATTACACCGGACAGGGTAAAAATATCATCAGAACTTAAATCAACATCAAAAAACACTTCGTCCCCTGGGCTTGAAGCATCATCCAGTATAGCTAGTTGATCGCCCAAGAAACCCATTTGCCCTGAAAATGTTTCCTGTGACCCCCCGGGCAAGCTCAAATTGAAAGTAAACCGACCACTATTTTCGATGTTCATCGTAGCAGTAGCTCCCATGGCAGTAAAATCAACGATTTGCGATTGGCTATCTGGTAACTCCAAATCTTGAAAACCGACAAAAAAAGCATTCCAATTACCAGAAATATCAGCAATGGATAAATTATTACCTTCTAAAGGAAAGTCAAATTCGCCTTCATCTTCGCTGCACGAAAATAGTAGTAACAAACAAAATGAGCTCATAACAGGCATCAAACTTTTCCATACGGACCTTTTTGGGGCTGCGGCCAAAGATTTTTTCTTGTTTTTCATTTTTATGGGATTTTTACTAAAATTAAAATGCCATTACGCTATGAAATAACACTCTTGTTACTTTTCTTGATTACCAGGTTACTTAATCTGATTTCAATGGAAATGGAATACGTTGGCCAAGTGAAATATCGCTTCGATTTGGGTCAATTATGTACAGTTTTTGAAACAGGATATCGGATTCATCTCCCTTTTTTCGTAGCCTTATTTCTCTCGGTATTGCTAGGGAAAAGATCTTGGTCACTACCTTCAATCCCAGTTTGACAACTATTTTCCAACGCTATTTTCATCGATTTAATTCCGTACCAATTGGATAAAAGTGTACCTTAAGTTTATTGAACCAAAAGAAAGGCTCTTGGAAAACATTATTTTGAAGAATACCGATTTCCAAACCTAAACGCTTTTCATCAATTTGGTTAAAATAAGACGTAGTCCATGAATACTATAAAAACAGGTCAGCTGCGCCTATATCTGCTTTTTATTTGGATTTTGATATCCCTATTCACCCAAGCCCAAGAATCCAAACGCGATAGTTTGGAACACCTCTTAGAAGGAAAATTAGCGGATACTACGCGCATTCAAATTCTTCTGGAAACGGCCAAAATCACTATCGGACGTGATTCGATACGGGCCGATTCGTTGGTTCAATCTGCGAAACGCGTCAGTCGGCACATCAAGCAAATTGTTGATAAGGTCCATGCTTTCGAGCAAATCGGAAGTTACTATGTGCGGACCAGCGCTTACGATTCTGCACTGACCTATTATAAAAAGACATTGGATATTGATAAAAAACAGGGAAATATTGCTCGATTGGCTAGGCATCATTCGAATATTGGCAACGTTTTTTTCTACAAGGGAGAATATAATCAAACCTTGTATCACTTTCTGCAACGGCTTTCCTACTGTGAGCAACTGGATGATTCTACCTGTATTTCCGCGGCAAGCAACAATTTGGGTAATGCCCTGATCAATCTGGGACGTTACGAGGATGCGATAGATTATACGCTTAGAAGCCTTAAGATTGATGAGGTCCTAGAATATGAATACGGAATTCTGTCTTCAAAAATGAGTCTGGGGAACATCAATTATTATCTCAAAAACTACGACAAGGCAATTGAGTATTTTTCTGAAATAGCCGCCACATGTGAGGCATTGGGCAATGAGCAATTGACAATGACCTACGCCTACAATAATTTAGGTTCCATTTTTTATCAACAAAAGAAATTCAAAAAAGCAGCTGAGTTCTACGAGCAAAGTTTGGTACTGGAAAAACAGTTTGGTAGCAAGTCCGGTATTGCGACGAAATACAATAATTTGGGCTTGGTGAACAAGGAGTTGGGCGAGCTGGAACGGGCAGAAGACTATTTTCACCAAGCACTGAAAATACGGCAAGAACTCGGCGATCTATATGGTATGGGCTCCTCTGAGAATAACTTAGGGCAATTGTATCTGGCCCAGGGGAATACCCAAAAAGCACTACAATTTTACAATGCTGCCCTGATTCATGGCCAGAAAGCAGGTTCTTTGGAAACATTAAAAATAGCCCATGAGGGTCTGGCCAAAACGTATAAGGAACAAGGGCAATATGCAGCTGCTATAAAAAACTACGAAAACTTCCTCTCATTAAATGACAGCTTGCTCACTATTGAAAAAGCCGAAAAGATTACGGAACTGGAAGCACGGTACGATAGCGAAAAAAAGGAAAACGAAATCGCTCTCTTAAAGAAAAATGAGCAATTACAGGAAATACAATTGGTTCAGCAGGAGGCCAGTCTGCGCGCGGGACAATTCCAGCGAAATATGTTGATCGCCGGTTTGATTCTTCTATCCATTGTGGTCTTTCTTATTGTATACAGCAATAAACAGCGGTTGGCCGCCAAAGAACTCGTCCAAAAAAATCAGCAGGAGACCGAAAAAATCCGTTCATGTTTCTTTGCCAGTATCTCCCATGAGTTTAGAACGCCGCTAACATTGATTTCCACGCCGGTGCAGCAATTAGAGAAGAAGTATAAAGATGAAAAAGAAACGGTTGGCATGTTGGGTCTAATCCATCAGAATGCAAACAGACTTCTTAAACTGGTCAACCAGATACTTGATCTTTCCAAATTGGAGGTAGGCAAGCTGCAGCTTACTGTGGAGCATGGAGATATCATTTTATGGTTGCGGGTTATTTCAGCCTCTTTTATTTCGTTGGCCGAAAGCAAAGACATCTTGTTCGAACAAGCGTTTCCGCAAAAAGGTATCCTCTCTTATTTTGATAGGGAAAAAATAGAACAGATTCTCTCGAATCTGCTTTCAAATGCCATGAAGTTCACTCCGAAAGGGGGAACGGTTCGACTTGTCGTGGATATTCAGGATGAAGTACTTCGTATCGCTGTACAAAATACCGGCGCTCCCATATCAGAAAAGGACCAAACCCGTGTCTTTGAGAGATTCTATCAAACTGATACGCAAAAGTATTCAGAGGGAACCGGGATTGGCCTTTCCTTGGTTAAAGAATTGACCGAATTACATCATGGTTCGGTACAAGTGGATTCCAATATCGAGCATACCACTTTTTCCCTTACTGTACCGCTGTCCGAAAGCGCGTATGAAAACGATATAAAGATTGAACCCAAAGCGAATGCCCCGGAAAAAAGCAAATCAACGGAAGATTTGGATTTGTCCTTTCCAACGGAACCTGTCACAGAAGGCGAAAAGCACAGGGTATTGTTGGTAGAGGACCAAGACGACCTACGTGGCTATATCGGTTCACAACTGGGTGATATTTATGAAGTAAAAGAAGCCCGGAACGGACACTTGGCATGGGAAATTGCCCTGAAAGAACTTCCGGATATTATTATTACGGACCTGATGATGCCCGAGTTGGATGGGGAAGGGCTTCTTGAAAAACTGCGTCATGACCCCAAAACCCAACATATCCCTGTAATTCTGCTAACGGCCAAAACGGAACGGAAAAGTATGTTCAATTCAATTGGCAAGGGAGCCGATCACTACCTTACAAAACCGTTTGATATTGAAGAACTTCGCATCAGAATGAAAAGTCTACTGGAGCAAAGAATGCGTATCAGTGATTATCACCGGTCCCAATTTTTGACCAATCCAAAGGCAGAGTCAATTACTTCAATGAACGATCGTTTCCTTCAGCAAGCCGGTCTTATTATGGCTAAAAATCTGGACAATGCGGAGTTTACGGTGGACGAATTTGCGGCGGAAATGGGAATGAGCCGTGTACAGCTATTTCGTAAAATGAAGGCGATAATCGGGTATAGCGCATCCGATTTTATTAGACAGTATCGCCTTAAAAAAGCCCATGAATATCTTCAACATCAAAAAGGTACAGTATCTGAAATTGCCTATGATGTTGGGTTTAGTAACCTATCGTATTTTACTAGGGCCTTTAAGGAAGTATATCACTGTAAACCTTCGGATTTACTCCAAAAAACAACCTGATTTTCAACTCTATGGATTAACCTTGATTATCAAATTTGGTTTAAATGGAGTTTTAAAGAACGCGCTCCTGAGATTACACCGCATCCTTATTTTCAACCTTAGCATGGTTTAAAACCGTTACTTCCGGAGTACGTGTGAAATCAATTATCCTTGTTAAGTTTCTTTTATAGAAAGACAGTAATCACAAAAGCAATCGGTTAATGGGATACATCGGGAATGGAAAGGGCCATACTGGTAAAAGCTTATCGTCAGGTATTGTTTACGATGAGGAATTCCCAAATGTTATCAGGAGGAGTATTGATCGTTTGCGATAGCCTTTACCGTTTCTTTTAAAAATTCGGATAACATGGTTTTTTCATTAAGGTCGGTACCCCATAGGTCTTCATTCGACAGAATCATCTTTACACCCTGTTCCAAATCACCCATATTCAAGGCCATTTGAAAGAAAGCAATGACTTCCTTGTCATCATTTATCGGAATTGTTATAGCGTTATGCTTGCCGCTGTAAAATAGAATAAGGTGGGCGAATGCTGTCATCAATCCTTTGGGGACTTTTTGATACTTTTCGAGATAGGTGAAGATACTGGGTAGGACCCTGACTTTGAATTTAGCCACGGAATTCAATGAAATATCCAGTAGTCTATGATTAATGAAGGGGTTCCGAAATCTTTCTATCACCTCATGGGCGTAAGTCTCAAGTTCTTCTTGAGGTAAGTCCAGTGTGGATATGATTTCTTCAAACATAATTTGATTCAGAAATGCACCCATCTCCTCATCCTCTACAACATCACGTACCTCTTCGAACCCGTTTAAATAGGCAATAGGTACCATAGCGGTATGAATCCCGTTCAGAATACGAACCTTTCTGGTTCTGTACGGTTCCAGGTTATTTGTTAAAACTACGTTTAACCCTGAATTCTTGAACATCGGCATTTGCTTAATTTCTTCGGGCCCCTGGATTACCCAAAGATGAAATGGTTCCGCTTTAACCACTAAATTATCTTCGTAACCAATGCGTTCTTGAATTTTGTCGATTTGGTCCTTTGGAAATCCAGGGACAATTCGGTCAACTAGACTATTGCAAAATAGGATACTTCTTTCCACCCATACTTTAAACGATGTGGGCAACGACCAATGTTCAACATAGTTTAAAAGACACTCTTTGAGCTTTTCCCCATTTTTTTCAATCAATTCACAGGGAACTATGACCAACTTCGTGGGTGGATGGCTATTAAAATATTGAAATCGATGATAAAGCATGGCCGTTAATTTTCCGGGAAAGGAGTTAGGAGTTTTATCAAATCCAATATCATTTTCGTCAAATTGAATTCCTGCTTCAGTGGTATTCGAAAAAATAAATTCCAGGTACGGGTTTTCCCCTAATCTTAAAAACCCTTGATAATCTTCATACGGATTTGAAACTCCGGAAACTGAGGTGATCAATCTGGTTTTTTGGATTTTTTCACCTCGTTCTATACCTTCCAAGAGTACATGATAGAGTCCATCTTGGTCGTTGATACTTTTTCCCATTCCCCTTTCCAAGGGCTGTACAATTTGAACATTTCCATTGAATTCGGTCTTCTCATTGAGAATGTCCATCATCCAATCCACAAAACCGCGGAGAAAGTTACCTTCCCCAAACTGGATAATTTTGATGGGCCGGTCAGGTATTAACGGCACCGTTTTTTTATTTAGTTTTTTCATGTTAAGCGGAATCAGAATCCAAAATAGTCTTTAGCGTTGTGGTAGCAGATATCCGATACTATCTTGCCCAACCACTTTTCATCTGCGGGCAATTCACCATTTTCTACATCATTTCCCAAAAGGTTGCATAATATTCTTCGGAAGTATTCGTGTCTGGGGAATGACAAGAAGCTTCTTGAATCCGTCAACATACCGATAAAACAACTCAGAAGACCTAGGCTAGAGAGGCTGTTCAATTGCCTTTCCATACCCTCTTTTTGATCCAAAAACCACCAAGCCGAACCAAATTGAATCTTTCCTTTGATACTGCCATCATTGAAGTTTCCGATCATACTGGCGAAGACCTCATTGTCGGATGGATTCAAGTTGTAGATAATGGTCTTGGTCAATTGATTTGTGGCATCCAAAAAATTTAGGAAATGGGCTAGGGGTTTGGCCTGCGGAAAATCGCCGATACTATCAAATCCCGTATCTGGTCCTAGTTTGGTGAGCATTTTTTTATTCGTATTTCGCAAGGCGCCGAGATGAAATTGTTGTGCCCAGCCTATTTTATGATAACTTCTACAGAGGTGGACCAAGGTCTCAAACTTGAAATAGGCAATTTCCCTGGGGGACAATTGCTCGCCAATCGAGACCCGTTCAAAAAGGTGTGGAGCGTCAAAATCTCCTAAATCAAAGTTGTGAAATTGCTCCAATCCGTGGTCGGCAATCGTACACCCTAGTTTATCAAAAAAATGTATGCGTTGGTCCAGGGCTTGAATTAAATCCGAATACGTCCTTATTTCATGGTCAACACTTTCGCCCAAAAGGGATAGGTACTTGCGATACTCTTTAGGGTTTTCCAGGGCATACGCCTTATCGGGTCTAAAGGAGGGGAGCAGCCGTATTTCTTGATTTTCCTTCTGAAATTTAAAGTGGTGGCTCAAGTCATCAATAGGGTCATCCGTAGTGGCTACAACAGAAACGTTCATTTTTTTCAACAGTCCTTGCGTGCGAAATTCGTCTTGCTGAAGTTGTTCTTGCGTAGCCCTGTAAATAGGCTTTGCAGTACTGCCGTCAAGTAAATTTGGTATTCCAAAATAGCGTTGAAGCTCAAGATGCGTCCAGTGATAGAGCGGATTTCTAAGTGTGTAGGGAACGGTTTCCGCCCATTTGGTGAACTTATCCTCATCTGGGGCATTTCCGGTAATATATTTCTCATCAACACCCAAAGTGCGCATGGCCCGCCACTTGTAATGGTCCCCGTTTAACCATATTTCAGTACAGTTGGCGTATTTGTGGTTCCTTGCGATTTCCGCTGCGGGTAAATGATTATGGTAGTCAATAATGGGCAAAGATTTGGCAAAATCGTGAAAGAGCCTTTTGGCAAAATCGCCCTGAAGCAGGAAATCTTCATCCATATATTTAGGTGCGGACCTGTGCAATCGATTGTACTGGGAATTTTTACTAAGTAATGCCATGTAGTGCAGTTGAGTTGTAGGTTTATAATTTCCTTTTAAGCGATGAGCCCCTAACAATCAATTCGGGTTGTAAGACGGTTTTTTTGGGAACGACTTTCTTTTTTCCCGAATTAAGGGCGTTGAAGAAAAGATGGGCCGCCGTATGTCCCATTTCTATAGGAAACTGATTTACTGAGGTCAGGGGTGGGTCTGTGAACGAGGTGAAAGGTTCATTTAAAAAACCGATCAAAGCAACATCTTCGGGTATTTTCAGTCCATTTTCCTTTAAGACTTGCATGGCACCCATTGCAGCATAATCACTGGCCGAAAAAATAGCGTCAAAATCCTTGTTGTTTTCCATCAAGCTTTTTGTATGTGAACGACCATCCTCCAGTTGTAAATTACCACTAAAAACCAAAGTTTCGTCCATTTGAATACCATGGTCTTCCAAGGCGTTGGTGTATCCGCGGTAACGTTCCTTATAAATAGCTATTTTCCGCTCAGTGGTAAAATGTACAATTTTTGAACAGCCTTGTTCGATTAAGTGGGAGGTAGCTAAATAAGCCCCTTGGTAATCATCAATGACAACCTGACTCGTTTGTAGACTGGGCGTGGTCCTATCAAAAAGTACCAGCGGAAGACCCCGTTCCAAGACCTGTTGGTAATGATCAAAATGTTGGGTGTTCTTTCCAATGGAAGCAATTATTCCATCTACCCGTGCATTCAAAAAGGCTTTTACAGCATTTTCTTCATTATCAAAGACTTCATTTGATTGACTTACGATAACCCTGTAATTCAAAGAATTTGCGACTTCCTCAACGCCACGAATGATTGATGAGAAAAACGCACGGTTAATGTTGGGGACCAACATACCGATTAGTTGTGTGCGCCCGCTCCTCAGGGCAGATGCTATTTGATTGGGCTCATAATTAAGCTCTCGTGCCGTTTTTAGAACCGCCTTTCGGGTGTTTTCGCTTATCCTGGGATTCCCGTTGAGCGCCCTGGAAACAGTTGAAGCAGTAACGTTCAACTTTTCAGCAATATCATGTATGGTAGTTTTCTTAAGATTTTCCATTTGGTCCAGACAAACTTTATGTAAAAATAGTCAGCTCTTGGAATTTAAGAATATGTAATCGATTGCGCAATTTATAGAATAATTCATCCATTTGAAAATATTGGCGAATGTTTTTTAATTGTAAGAAAAAGCTTGTTTTATTTTGTATTTAAGTATTTTTAGGGGATATAATTTGCGAATCTGATATTTCTTTATTATTTATGCAATCGATTGCACAAACTAACTGAAATTGATTCTCCAGTAATGAAAATGCTCACAATCAAAAAAACAGCTGTCCCAATCTTGTTTTTAGGTTTTGGTCTTGTCCTTTCTTGGGGCAATGAATCTATTAAGAATACCCACAATTCTGAAATGTTCCAGTCCTTTGGTACGGTCAGTGGACGTGTTTTGGACGAAACGGGAGAACCACTTCCAGGCGCTTCAGTTGTGATTCGGGAATTGGTGATTGGATCCAGTACTTCTTTACAAGGATTGTTCAATTTGCCCAGGGTGCCCTTCGGAACGCACGAAATTGAAGTTTCTTATATCGGTTTTGAGCCCTATCGGACTACTATTGATGTTAATTCTTCTTCGCTATCCCTTGGCGATATTTCACTAAATCCCGCGGTAAATGCATTGGGAGAGGTAATCATCACGGGAAGTTTGGAAGGACAGCAACGGGCTTTTAATCAGCAGAAAAATGCGGATAACATAAAAACCATTGTATCCGCAGATTTGATAGGCCGTTTTCCGGATATTAATGTTGGGGAAGCCATGCAACGGGTTTCCGGTGTTACCATTGAGAGGGATAATGGTGAAGGTAGCATTGTAAAAATACGGGGAACTCCACAAAACTTTACCACAGTTTCCATAAATGGTGAACAAATCCCAACTACGGATGAGGGCGGAGGACGTACGGAAGGTCTTGCCTTGATAAGTGCGGATCAATTGGCTTCTATGGAAGTCAGTAAGGCGATTACACCTGATATGGATGGTGATGCCGTAGGGGGAGCAATAAATCTTATTACGCCCACGGCATCCTCTTCCAAAGGAAAGGTCAAAGGGTCTATAGGGGGCGGCTATAACGACCTTTTTCAAAGGGGAAGCCAAATCTTTAAATTGAAATATGACAGAAGGGTTGCGGACAATAAGTTTGGAATGCTGTTCGGAGGAAGTTACTACAATACGGTAAACGGTGAGGAGCGCTTTGAAGCAACGTATCGGAATCGTCAAATTGGGAGTGATGATGACCCAAATTCGTTCAGGGCCAATGTAGTGGATGATTATCGGTTACGGCCATTATTGAATGAAAGGACTCGTATTGGGGTCAATGCCACATTTGACTATCGTTTTAATGACAACTCCCAAGTCATTTTCAAAGCGATATACAATAAACTCGAAGATGAATCTCTAAGAAGAAGGATTCGTTTTCGTCCCAGGAACAATTACAATGACCCTTTGAATCCCAATGTTGCCGGTCCCGATAATGACGTTAGGGTACGTCGCGATATCAATGATCGGGTAATTGATAGGGAAAACATCACCATAACATTTGATGGTAAGCATCCGCTTGGAACTTTTGGCCAGATTGATTACGGAATCAATTACACGCGTTCGGAAAGGGTTTTACGAAGCGATCGCTTTGTTTTTAGAGAACGTGATTTAACCCTTGAATTGACCCGGGATGGGGATTTCACCTTATTCGCTTCTCCAGATTTTGATTTTGAGGACTATGCAGCTTATGATTTCAATTCCTTTCAACAGGACAAACCTATATTAAATCGTGGTGATAATACCGTGGCCAAAATAAACTTTACGGTTCCTTTCAATCTTGGTAAAAATGTGGGGGAGTTTAAAACCGGTGGGAAATATCGGGATTTGGATAACATCCGCAGAAGGAACACCATTGAGTATAGTGTGTTCAATGGTCCGTATAATCTGACACAGGTGTTCGACAACATCAACAGGTCAATTTATGATGGTCGGTATCAAATGGGACGTTTTCCTGTCCCACAGCTTGCGATGCAACATTTCATCGATAATCAAGCGGCCTATGAAATTGATGAAAATGCTTCACGAATTAACAGTGAAAGCTTCTTTTTTAATGCGGGGGAAGATGTTTATGCTGCCTATTTTCAGGGAAAACTACAACTGAACAAGTTCAGAATTTTAGCTGGTGTACGATATGAGAAGACCGATGTGAACTATGATGCGTTACGGCTGGAAATTGAACCTCCAGCCCAAGATGGTGCCCCGGCAGTCCCAATTTCATCAGAACCCATTTCGGGAAGTAATTCTTATGATTTCTTTTTGCCCATGGTGCATCTCAGGTATGAACTCAACGATCGTACAAACCTTCGATTCGCCTATACACAGTCTTATGCCAGGCCAGAACTCCAAGATTTGGTGCCGGCACAGAACATCAACTTTGCAGACCAGTTGTTGATCACGGGCAATCCGGACTTGCTTCCTGCAAGTGCTGATAATCTTGACTTACTTTTTGAATCCTATTTAAAGGGTGCTGGTGTAATTTCAGGAGGGGTTTTCTACAAACGTATCGAAAACTTCATTTTTGACCAGATTTCCAACGTTGATTTCAACAACGATGTCTTCCTCCAAACCGAACCAATTAATGGGGATGAAGCCGAACTGTTGGGGGTAGAATTGAACTTTACAAAAAAGCTTGACTTTTTACCAGGCATTCTCTCAGGTCTTGGTGTCTTTTTGAACTATACCTATGTTGATTCCAACAGTAGTTTCGAGTTTTTGGATGAGGATACCGGGGAAACCCAAGTACGGGATGACGTTCCCTTTGTGGGGCAAGCCGATAATATATGGAATGCCGCCCTCTCCTATGATTTAGGCGGATTCAGTGCAAGGGCTTCCTTGAACTATAATGGACGTTCGCTTTTAAGCTTTTCGGATGACCCAGAACAGGACTTTTTCTTGGAAGAACGCTATCAGTTGGATGTAAATGCATCCCAAAAGATTTCTGATAATTTGACTGTTTTTGTTGAGTTCGTCAACCTGACCAACGAGCCGAACTTAGAATTTCAGTCTGTTCGAAGTCAAGTCACCAATTATGAGATTTATGATTGGTCCGCCCGATTTGGTCTAAATTTTAAATTCTAACACGATGAGCATAAAAGATAAACTCATAAATACCGGAATCGCCATCATTGCGCTCCTTCTAGTATTATCCTGTAATGACTATGATGATGGTTTTGCGCCACCCACTTTTGATTTACCGGAAATTGAACTTTCCTTGGAAAGTGGCTCTTTTCGTATCGGCCAGACCATAAGGGTGACAGCAGAGTTCGAGGCATCCGCCTTGTTTAGGGAATTGGTTGTGCAAAGGGGTAGCGCCCTGATTGAAAGAGTTAGCTATCCAGAAAGAACGGAAGGAGAAGATACCTATTCTTTGGATTTTGTTATTACGGATGACCTTTTGGGAACCACCCAAACGTTTACATTTACCATTACCGATTCCTTGGGAGAATCCGATAGTGCAACCTTTACAGCAACGGTTTCAGAGGTAGAACCAGCTTTTACTTTTGAAGATGTTGAAATCAATGGAACCACCTTTAGGCAGGTAACCGGGAGAATTAACTTTGATGAAACATTCGATAAAGACAACCTTTGGTTGCTTAATGGTGAAGTTGAAGTGGATGATATCACCACCTTGACCATAGAAGAAGGAACTACCATATACGCTTTGGATGAGAATACAGAATTAAACATTTTGGTTGGAGGAACCCTTTTAGCTGAAGGAACACTGGAAGAACCCATCGTGTTCACTTCCATCAATGCAGCTCCAAATCAACCGGATGATCCTGACAATGGGGATTGGATCGGTGTGGTCTTAAGAGGGGACGATACACCCGATGGCAACTCAGGGGTTTTGAGATATGTACGTATTGAGAATGGTGGAAACGGAGACGAAGCGCTCCAACTTCGACAGGTAGGAGGGGCCACTGTAATCGACTTTGTACAAGTGCACAATACAGATGATACCGGAATCCGGATGCGGGGCGGTTATGTCAACCTGAAACATATCTTGGTGACTAAACCTGACGATAGAGGTATTCGATACAGTGATGGCTGGGAAGGTAATGGGCAGTTCTGGGCCATATTGACCGATGTGGATGATAGTGAAGGCATTCTTGGAAGAGATACCGATGAATCCCCTAGAAATTCCAATGCTATCATGTCCAATGTCACCGTTGTGGGTCCGTTTATTGTCGGTGATGGTGCAGGTGACACGGATGGGGTTCAGGTTCGGGATGGAGCCAAAGGGGAATTCCATAACTTTATTGTAACTGGTTTTGATGATTCCTTTCGAAATAGAAG
>NZ_CAKZYF010000101.1 GCF_937884665.1 uncultured Allomuricauda sp.
AGTCCACAACTAGGTGACCCGCTTAAGTACAGAAGCGGAGCATTACATCGCCTACGCTAATGAAACCACATCAAGACCTACATACGATATCAACCGTTTTACTTCCAATATCCCAGAAAACTTAGGGGTTTTGGAACTTGGATCAGAACAGGAAATAAAGAAGCAAGAAATAGAGATCGTAAATCCTCTTTTCCAAAACAAAATATGGTTGTGGTCCTTGATGATAGTCATAATTGCGCTGTTAGGATGGTTTTCGATTAAAATGATTCGAAACGGTTGACAACTTAGGACAAAAGGCAGCAGAAATGTGAACTTTTGTAGTTTTATATACGGTTTTTTACATTCGAATACTCGCAAACTTTGAAGTGGAAAAAATCATATCCTTAAATCCAATACCTATGAAAACACTTACCTTAGTAACCGTACTGCTATTTACCATTTCATCCATGGAAACCATGGGTCAAATAACTGAAAAGCTAGAGGTTGTGGCAGCAATGGATATGAGACCTGGTAATGTTGCGGTCAGTGCGGATGGTCGCGTTTTTACCACGGTCCATCCTCTAGGGAATCCTAAATTGCAACTGATTGAAATTACCGAAAAGACCCGTTTCGAGGTTTTTCCCAATGCAGCTTATCAAAATTCAGAAAATAGTCCCTCTCTGGAAAAATTGGACACTCCCTTGGGCATCCGGATAGACAGTAAAAACCGACTTTGGATCATCGATATAGGTCTAAACCTTGGCATAACACGTCTTTTTGCTTTCGATATCGATTCTAAAAAAGAAGTGTTCCGGTACGATTTTCCACAGACCATCGCTCCCAAGGGCAGTTTTATCCAGGACCTTGCGGTAGATGACGTCAACGATTGGATATACTTGGCCGATATTGCTGACCCAAGAATAGTGGCTTTAGATATGAAAACGAAGAAAGTCAGACGATTTTCCCATGAAACTGTACAAGCTGAAAAGGTTGATATGATAATCGATGGGAAGCGCATCAACTTTGGAGGAGCACCCGCCAGCGTTGCAGTTAATCCGATAACTTTGAGCACGGATAAAAGTACCTTGTATTACGGCGCCATGAACGGAACTACTTGGTATTATCTTCCAACCAAACTGTTTCGCGAAGGTGCCACAGATACCACAATAGGTGATGCTATTCGGGTAAAAGGTCCCAAACCTGTTTCTGATGGCGCGGTAACCGACAGTGAGGGGAACCATTATTTTACCAATATCCAGCACTATGGCATCGATATATTAACTCATTCAGGAGAATTGAAACCTTTGGTACGGGACAAAAAAATAAGTTGGCCCGACAATGTGGCTTTGGGTCCTGGAAAGTGGATTTATTTTACGGTAAACCAATTGCACAAGACCCCAGCTTTTACGGGAGGTAAAGATGAGGGGGTAGCCCCATATTTTATATTCCGAACAAAACTGGATTAAGAGCTAATCCTTGTTCTTCGCTTCAATCCATTTGCCCATGTACTTGGTCGCGGCCAAACTTTGATGTTGCAAAAGTATTCCTATATAGTTACACTCACGATGTCCAGATAGGTTCCCGGCTATTGTTTCTAGCTTTTGGCGAAGCTGTGGTAGTAATTTTTTCTTGGAATAGTTGGAATTTAAGGAAACGGTTCCCTTTTTTTGCGCGCGGTACCATAGTTCCTGATTTGAATACAATTGTATTGCGGCTTCCACAAAACCTTCTGCATCCATACGGTCCACCAGCTGATGTGGCAAAAAATGTAACGCCATTCCTTCGGCACCTACTTTTGTGGTAACCACGGGGGTCCCATTTTTAAGGGAATCCGTTATTTTCCCTTTGATTCCCGCGCCAAAACGAAGTGGCGCTAAAAGCACTCTTGCTTTTCTAACTTCACTATCTAAATTTTTCTTCCAACCCATCACGTAGAATTGCTCTTTCGGGTCGTGCAAGTTTAAAATGGTCTTGGGCAGATAAGCTCCAAATATCCTCAGATTGGCATCGGGGAGATGCTGTCTGATTTTTGGCCAAATCTTTTCTTTTAGGTAAATGGTGGCATCAATATTAGGCGTATGCTTTCCGTTACCATAGGTTATAAAATCGGTTCGCTCTTTAAAGGTGGGCCAGCGCTTTTGTATGTCTTCGGTGGTTTCGTTTAGCATAAAGGGAAGATGATGTAGGAGTATTTCGGGAATGTTCAATTCATTTTTTAATAAGTCCATTTCAAAGGTGGAAACGACCAAACTCAAATCACTTCGATATATACTGGCAATTTCCCGTTGGGTCATCGCGTTCCACTTCCATTTCCGTAGGCTGAAATCCTCATCATTTTTATGGCAAATTTCACGGGTCTTTCGGAGCGAATGTAAATCCTCGGTATTTAATATGCGCATGGCCCTTGGGACCTGTTCCGCCACCCGCCATCCGAACTGTTCTTCCACCACAAAGCGGTCAAAAATCACATAGTGCGGGTCCTGATCTCTTATAAAGTCATCAAAACTGGTGTGATTTAATTGTAGAAAAGCGGTTTTTAATCCCAAGGTTTTCAAATCTATGGAATATTCGGTTTTTGTCGCTGTCGTGGCAAAAGTAACCGACCAGCCCAGACCCAGAAAGGCTTCTAAGAGTTGCACCATGCGATGACCAGCTGCGGTCGTAGCGGGTTCCGGCCAAACAAATCCAATAACAACCAGCTTTTTCATGCTTACATCAAGGCGGCAAACTTTCTGGAAATACTAGATCTCAGTTTGCGTTCATAATCCTCTTCCAGCCATTCCTTGTAATTCTTGGTGTTGTTCATGATGCAATACGAATACTGCCTTACCCGGTATGCGATTTCTTCCTTGAGTTCCTTGGCCAAAATACGTGCATCAAAAACATCTTCACTGTTTTCAACACAGATTTGCGCGTGTTGTTCGATACTGCGCTCCAATACCAATTTGGATTTTAAACCTTGCGCAAACACTTTTTTGTATTCCTCTTTGATATCAAAATGGATATTTTCAGATTTACTGAACTTGGCTTTTAGTGCTTCGGGCATTTCATAAATGAACTCCCGCTCTATTTCATCATCATTTTTAATATTCTCTAAATAGAAATCCGGAAAATGGAAGATTTCTTGCCAGTCCACCGGAGAATCCCAAGGGCCAAAACGAGCAATATTATTACCCAAATCCACTACGTTGAACGCGTTCTTATTGGGTAAAATTCGGGATCCCCTTCCAATCATTTGAAAATAAAGTGTCAATGATCGCGTGGCCCGGTTCAGAATAATGGATTCTACCGTGGGTTCGTCAAAACCAGTGGTCAGAATACTTACCGAAGTCAAAATGGCGTTGGGCGTTTCTGAGAACCAATCCAATATTTCCCTGCGTTCGGTAGCAGAGTTTTTATTGTCCAGATGCCGGATATCGTATCCCGCTTTTTTAAAGGTTTCGTATACGTAAAGTGAGGTGTTGATACCGTTGTTGAAAATTAGGGTCTTGGTGCCTTTGGCCAATTCTTCGTAAGCGGCGACCAGCTTCCCCAACATGCTTTGATTGCTATAGAACTCATCCGAAGATTTTACGGTATAATCTCCATTGATACCTATTTTCAATGTCTTTAGACTTACATCATAGTTGTAGAGATTGGCTTTGGCCAAATAGTTCTTGTTGATAAGCGATTGTATGGACTCCCCCACTATCAGATGCTTGTAGTGGTCCTTCATGGGCAGTTTGATATTGGAGCTCAACGGGGTTGCCGTAACGCCAAGGATAGTGGCCTTTTCAAAATATTTGAACAGCTTTCGAAAGGAGTTGTAGTGTGCTTCATCAATAATGACCAACCCAATATTGTTGATTTGTACTTTCTCTTCTTGCAGACGGTTGTTCAATGTTTCGACCATGGCGACAAAACACATATAGTCATCCTGATCGTACAGCTCTTTTACTTCGCTATTGATTATTTTGTTACTGACCCCGAAACCATTCAGCATATTGGATGTTTGACTGCTCAACTCAATTCTGTGGGTAAGTACGATGACCTTTTTCCCGGTATCCTTAATGTACCTTCTAGCTATCTCAGAAAACACTACAGTTTTCCCCCCTCCCGTGGGCAATTGGTAAAGTATGTTCGAACCTTCGGGAAGCTCGTGGATTTGTTTGAAGATTTTGGTCAAATCCTCATTTTGGTAGTTGTACAGCGTTTTTCTGTTCTTGGCCTTCTGAATTTCCAAAGAAAACGGATATTTAGATTTTATATACTTGCAAACCTTACAAAATTACTCGTTTTTTAAACCCTATTTTCGCTTTAACATTGCTTTAATATCCATAGACTATTAACAATGGCCCTTAGATGCTCCGTACATGGGAAAATTCTTCATAACATTTTAATAAGTATCTAAACAACGTATTGGAAAAAAGTTGGGGTTGAACTAATATCATGCTCCATTAACCCATAACCACAGTTTTCCATGAGGCAGCTCAAAATTGTAAAGCAAGTCACCAACAGAGAATCCAAATCCCTGGACAAGTACCTACAGGATATCAGTAAAATCGATTTGATCACTGCCCAAGAAGAGGTGGAACTGGCCCAACGTATCCGCGAGGGGGATCAAGCGGCACTCGAAAAACTGACCAAGGCCAACTTGCGATTTGTGGTCTCTGTGGCAAAGCAATACCAAAATCAAGGATTGACTTTGCCCGATTTGATAAATGAAGGCAATCTAGGCTTAGTAAAAGCAGCGCAGCGTTTTGATGAAACACGTGGGTTCAAATTTATATCCTATGCGGTTTGGTGGATTCGCCAATCCATACTCCAAGCGTTGGCCGAACAAGCTAGGGTTGTGCGATTGCCACTGAACAAAATAGGAACCATAAATAGGATAAAGAAGACGTATTCTTACTTGGAAAAGGACCATAAGCGTCCTCCATCCCCAGAAGAAATTGCCAAGGAACTGGACATGACCGTTTCTGAAGTAAAGCAATCCCTAAAAAATATTGGACCCCACGTGTCGATGGATGCGCCTTTGAAAGAAGGGGAAACCTCCAGTTTATATGATGTTATCAATGCCAATGAGTCCCCAAAACCCGACAAAGGGCTTATGCATCAATCCTTAAATACGGAAATCAATAGGGCCTTGGACACTTTAACACCCCGGGAAGCTGATATTGTGCGCTTATATTATGGTATTGGAGATGAACCTACAATGACCTTGGAAGAAATTGGAAATGCCTTTGACCTGACCCGTGAGCGAGTGCGACAAATACGGGAAAAAGCCATACGGAAACTAAGACATGTTTCAAAAAACAAAAACCTAAAATCGTATTTAGGCTAAAAAAAAGGGAACTGTAAAAGTTCCCTTTTTTATTTACTTTAAGCCATTGGGATAGTTTAGCTGGGTAATGTTAATGTCGTTCAACATTTGATTCAAATCCCGGATAAAATTTAAATAGGCTGCGTTTTCAGAGTTTTGATTTTTCATGGGACAAAGGTGTTTCGATTTTTGGTTATAGGTAATCCAGTTCTACAAGCTCGTTCATACTTAAAATTTCATTCAATTCTTGAAGAAAGGCCAAGTATTCTTCTCCGTAGGTATCGTACAACATAACAAGGATGGTTTTAAGTTTGGGTATTATCTTTAACGTAAACCTAATTGAAAGATTATGGGTTTACAATAAATTGTGGTGAAAGCAAAGGTTTTCGTTGTGAAATGAAATTTCATTTTTACTGTTCTTTTGCGAGCATTTCCAGTGAAAGTTCAAAATCGATATCTAGGTCCAATTCTGATTTTGGAGGATATATATCGAACTCTTCATACAGAAAACATAGACTCATTGGAAGACGTTCTGCCTCTTCTTCTTCCTTTTGTATCCGTTCCAGCAGAAAGCATTTAACTTCATACGCCCTAGCACTTACTTTTAAACTTTCAGTATTTTCCAACTCTTCCAGCAAAGCGATTTCACGCTGGTCACCTATCTCCAGAATCTGGTCCAATAAAATGAGCTTGCAATCCATATCTGAAGCATATTGAAACAGTTGATAGAAAATACTATCATAATATGCAGGTAAGAAACCGTCCTCCATTTTATTCATTTTTGGTTATTGCCTAGCTAGCTTTTGGACCTTTTGGTCCATAAGTGCTTCCACCAGCGGATATTCTCCAAGAAACTCTTTGTACAAAAAGTTTAAGTGTTTCAGGTCGTTGTCCGATTTACATACATTGGACATTTGTTCCGTTATTTCGAGAAGCGTATGGCATCGCATCATGCGAAGCGAAGGGCCTATTTTTTGACAAGCAAAATCGACTCCCCTCAGATTGTCGCTCTGTAAGTTAACCCTGGTCTTACCAATGAATTCAAAAATATTCTGCTTGAACAGGCGTACCAATTCTTCCATCAAATCCAATTGCTCCATACATTCCATCCAAAGCGAATCCAAATTGACACGATCGGGATTTTGGTTCTCAAGTTTTCTTTCGGCGACTTTCAGCCCTGCGTTGGGCAGCTCTTTATTCACCATCAGCAGTTTTAATGCTTCTAAAATTTCCAGTTGTTCCGTATTTAATGGAGTGGCCTCCAAGCGTTGTAACAAGGCCTTTACTTTTTGTGCGACACCGTCGCTATCTGAATCTGTTTTCGTATTCGGGGACTGTATGCCGATCTCGTCATAAATTACCTCGAGTTGGTGCGATGCAGGAACTCCAAAAACCTTATCCTCCAATCCGCTTTTAAAGTCGTTGAACGTCTTTTTCAGTTCACCGGCTTCATCCGTACTCAACGTTTCATAGGAAAAGCTGCTCAATCCAACTTCCAGTTTTTCCAAATACCTTAATAATTCGCTGGTTCCCATTCTCATATTTATATGTGAACAAGAAAGTTGTCACTTAATCCAAATTTGTCCAATAAATTGTTTTGAAGTACTGGATTTTTGTTGTCAAAATGGCCTGTTTGTAGGTGTGGGCTTTGATTCGTACCGAGAGGGTTTTCAAAATCGATGGAAAAGCTTGGATTTACGGAATAGAAAAAAGAGTATTCCGTATACGCAATAGGTTGATTTATAAAACCTAGGGGTAGGAAAAGGGAATTTTTTATTTAAAAGCCATACTGATTCCCGAAGAGTTTCTAGGGTGGTGCGTTTTACGGGTTAAACGTCCTCCTTTTTTGCAAGCCGGTCTTTGACATACTCAACCTTGGTTTTGCCATGGGGTTTCGGATTGCCCTTATCGTCTAGATTCACCATAATGATATTGTCTACCGTAACAATACTATCATGGGTCATTTTATTGCGGACTTCGCAATTCAAGGTGATGGATGTAGTACCAAATTTCACTACTTCAATACCAATTTCAATAATGTCGCCTTTTTGGGCATTGCTCATAAAATTGATTTCGGACATGTACTTGGTCACTACCTTCTTGTTCTCCAACTGCACGATGCTGTAGAGTGCCGCTTCCTCATCGATCCAAGCTAATACCTTACCGCCGAACAAGGTTCCGTTTGCATTTAAGTCTTCGGGCTTGACCCATTTTCTAGAGTGGAATCGCATCTTGTAATTTATTTAACAAAATTAAGGCTTTCACCAGTTAGCTATTTTTCCATCTGGTTTTTAACACAAAGATTATGTTTTTGATAAAATTTGTTAAGGATGGAACAAACTTTTCTTAATTGATTGGCATAAAAAATAGGTTTCGAATAAATTCAGGCGTCAATCCAAAACAACCCAATCATGAAAACGAGCATCCCGTATTATTCGGACCCCAGTTTTACCGTTTTTAAAGTGCCTGACTGGCGGGCGCGTTTTTACAAATACCTTTCCCTCGAGCTTTGGGGAAACCTTCCCAGCCCAGTGCAACGCTTCCTTTCGTCCTGGTATACCTCTATCTATGACAGACCCTACTCTAAAAACATAATCCGTCCTTATATTCGATTACATTACGCGGACAAAAAGTATTTGGAAAAGTTTAAACCACCCTATGGGAAAGCGGAATTTGAATCATTTCAAGATTTTTTTATCCGTGAATTTAAGACGCTTCCACACACTGAAAGTCCCTTTGTATGGCCTTGCGAGGGATTGCTATGCGATGAAAACAAAGTAGGGCGGTTGGAGTATGTTCAGGTCAAGACCGATTTACGTGATGTGGCCACGGTTTTTGGTTTGCACAAAACAGAAATTCCAAAAAACTACACCTTCACCAACGTTTTTTTACACAATAAAAATTATCATAGAATCCATTCCCCGGTTTCGGGAAAAATTACACGGATTCAACATATTCCAGGGGATTTGATTGTCTTACGTCCTTGGATTTATAAACAAAACCCCTCACTTCCCGCCTTTAGGAACGAACGCTATAATATTGATATTACGGACGAACAAGATCGTCGGTGGTTTTTATCCATCGTCGGCGGACCCGCGGTTGGGACCATTGCGCTCTCTGACCGAACCGTTGTTGGGAACACTGTTGAAAAACTTGAAGAACTCTCCCTATTTTACCTAGGTTCCACATGCTGTATGGCTGCACCCATAGCACCGCGATTCCATGGTAAAAACAGCTTTGTTGAAGTTGGTATCCCCTATTAAAAAAGTGTGGGCGGATCGGGTTTCACCAAGGTCTTTGGGATAGGTAAATGGCACTTAAACGTTTGGTTCAACTTTTCTATGAAATACGCTGAAAGCAAGGGGGACTCCAACTCCAGATTTTGGTGGACAAAAAAATGTACGTTTTTAAGACCTTGCGATTCCCATTTTTGCAAACGGTCCACCCAATCATCCAACCTAGAATAATCTGACTGATGATTGGCACCTACATAACGGATAAATGCTTCATTGTTGGTCAAACGCATGTGCATCAGATCCCTTCTCCCTGCCGTATCAACAAGAACATTGGCGATGTTGTTTTCCTCAAGCAAATGATAGAGCTCTTGCGAAACTTTTTCATCATTGAACCAATCTGTATGCCTAAATTCCATGGCAAGCGGAAACTCCTTTGGCCAATATTCCACAAATTGGACCACCCTGTCCCAGTTTTTAGGATTGAAGTTGTTGTGCATTTGTAAAAAGATCGTTCCCAATTTGTCTTTCAAAAGTGAGGTGACTTCCAGATATCGGTCCGCTATTTCGTACACCTTGTCATTCAGGCGTCGTAAATGGCTCACTTCATTGGTCATTTTTGGAAAAAACTTGAAATTTTCCGGAGTTTTATCATACCACTTTTCGTATTGTTCCGCGGGGAAAATCCGGTAGAAGGTGGCATTTAGCTCTATGCAATTGAATTGTGAGGCATAGTAGGACAGCTCATCCTTGGTTCCCCGGGGATAAAAGTTTTTTAGGTCCTGTCGGTTCCATTTGGCACATCCCACAAAAAACTGGGTATCCACTGGGCCTGTATCCCTTTCCAACACGGTTTCGGTATCCGAATGGTCTTCGGGCATGCTAAAATCAACTAGTTCCGGGTGCTCAACCTTTCCAAATTTCATTACTGGCTCGTTTTAATACAAGCACGAAGTTACGTATTCCCCTACTGTGTTCATAACATGTTTAAAAA
>NZ_CAKZYF010000102.1 GCF_937884665.1 uncultured Allomuricauda sp.
TCGTTGCTGCCGCCCTCTATCCCTATTGTAAGGGTAGTGCCGCTAAGACCGGAGCCGCTGATGTCCTGGTCGTCACTGCCGCCATTGTCGTCCACCCAGCTGTAGGTACCGCTGCCATCGGTGCTCAGCACCTGGCCGTTGGTGCCCCCTGTGGGAAGCTCTATCTCGTTGGTCGGGTCCGCGTCCGCGTCATTTACGTCGTCCACATTATCGGCAAAATCGGCTGGAACCCCTGTCAGGCTCGACCATGCTCCATCGAAGTCATCTAATGCATTACTGTCGTAGCCGCTCAAATCAATAACCGTGGCATCAGGGTCTCCCGTAAGGGTAATCTGACCCCCAGAGAAGCCCAAATCCTGAGCGTCTGTATTGGTATCAATAATAGCAGCAAGGTCGGCTAAGGCAACCGAAAAAGTATTGGTATCCGAATCCGTTATGACCAGATTCGTGTTTGTTCCATCTATACTAAATGATGCTATAGTAGTATTGGTATCAGTCAAGGTGTCACTTAAACCACTTAAATCCACATTTACGCTTCCTCCATCTTCCAAAGTCAGTGTCAACTCATTTGTGACTCCATCTAGCGTAAAACTTTGCAATTGCTGGTCATCATTTGATGTCAACTCCCATGAATCCCCATCCCAAAAGAAAATGGTACCAGTTGCTGTATTGACATAAATATCACCAGAATCTGCCCCAGTTGGCGAGGTAGCTCCAGGGGTATTTACTGCTGTGCCTTTCAAGACTTCGCAATTGCATTGGTCTTGTAAA
Organism: uncultured Allomuricauda sp.; assembly: GCF_937884665.1. Taxonomy (GTDB): domain Bacteria; phylum Bacteroidota; class Bacteroidia; order Flavobacteriales; family Flavobacteriaceae; genus Flagellimonas. The sequence continues at coordinate 772 of NZ_CAKZYF010000102.1, forward strand.
GTGACTGTGGTCTGGGCAAATATTATGGTTGTGAATAATAGAAAAAATAGAAATATGATGTTCTTTTTCATGGGGCTACTATTTGCTAACATCGAATATTTTGACATTTGGTGTATTTATGAACGTTTGCGTACGTCCGGTATGGACAGACTGCATCCTTTAACAAAATTACCGATACCCTCAGGGGGTGAAAATATTTGTTGTGTATATCAAAAATCTAATTGTCTAGCTTTGGAAATATGAAGTCATATCTTCGCTTACCCATGATTTTTTAGTATGCCTTTAATCGATTAAAGCACTGATTTCAAAGCTTAAAAGCACTTTCAAAAAACTGAAGGTTCGTAAAATCCAGAATATAGATGTACGAAAACTTGGATATAGTCTTGAAATTTAACTATGGGTTTGATACCAAGGTTGGATTGATTTTATCGGTTTGAAGAAACCAAAAGACGTCAAATCGATAACATGGATGTTGTTCGCTAGACTAATTTTTGTTGATACGAAAGGTTATCCGTCTGTTCGTTATTATGGTACCGACAGCGATACCCAAGGTAACTTGATTGGATATCAACATGCTACACGCCTGGGCCGAATTAGAAACCAGTACCCGATATTGCTCTCCATTTACTGCACTGGTCGGGTTGGATATTGATAAGCTATTTGTACTGGTACCCCCATAAATTCCACCATCCGACAAATCTTCCCAAATGGAACCTGTGAAACGTTGCCATTGAAAAGTGTCTGCATTAGAAGCTGTGACGGTAAAAGAAGTATTACATCCTGGGCAGGTCTGTACATTTATGGGCTGTCCTGATATGCTGACAGCTGGCAAAACCTCCAGATAGTCAGGCGTTCCATTTCCATTCTGGTCCGCCGGTGCCATATAGGACGCTCCGGCAACTGTCCCATCTCCATTAATTGCAGGAAATCCAGAACCAAATCGACCATTATCATCTGAATCTGTTGACGCATCCGCATACGCTTCATCTGCATCCCCGCATCCATCACCATCACTATCTGTATCGATACAGTCTTGCATTCCATCCAAATCCGTATCCTTTTGGGCTGTCCATATAATAGCATTTACCAATAAATCCTCTCCTGCTGCGTTAAATCCGCCATTACTGTTGGCGTGGGGAACAATAGCTCTCCTACCGGGAGCAGTGCCAACGTCCATGGCATCACCTACTTCCCAGACGGCTAGGGCCACCTCGCCATTTGGATGTAAGCCCAAAACCGTTCCGGAAACCAAGCTGCTGGCTCGAAATGAAGCATCTCCAATATCATTATTCCCCAGAGAGAGACCATTGGTAATTGGGTGCGAATTGTTGGTGATATTTACAAAGTTCGTGTTATTGGTAGCTCCTTGGTTCGCACCTAGAATTTCGTCATGCAAAAAGGTTTCACTGGTTATTACGCCCCTTTCTGTGGTGACCAGATTGGATACGTTGGTGAAAGCTGTTCCACTGACCGCATCTTCGTAAATAAAGGTCACTGCATAGTTGTCAGCATTTCCTCCCACACCATCATCCACAACAGTTACTACAAAGCCCAAAGCAGTTAGTTTATCAATTGTATTTTGTTCTTCGGTACTCGCCGTTCCGTCGGTCACCCATAGAACGGTAAAAGCGTTTGGGCATTCCACCGAATCTAATATCCCATCATTATCATCATCTAAATCCACAACATCAGAAATGCCATCTTGGTCAGAGTCCATTTCTGTGGTCAACCTCGCTGCGGAAGATGTAAGAGAAGGACATGAACTTGCTGAATTTGAAATTACAAATTGGTATAAATATCCGTCCTTGCCACTATCTACCGATAATATTGTAAGGGTCTGTGTAGTTGTACCGGAATACTCTGAACCATCGGAAATATTGGAAAAACTCGTTCCTCCATTTGTACTAACTTGCCATTGAAAGGTGTCAGCATTGCTGGAGTTGACCGTGAAGTTGGCATTTGCACCCAAACCTACTGTCTGATCGCTGGGTTGGCTGTTTATTGTTAGTGGCGTAATGGTAATAGTTTGTGTAACATCCATTGTGTTTCCTGAATCATCGGTCACCCTGTAAGTACGGGTAACGATTTCAGGATTAGTACCGCCATCACTCACATCACTTATAAAAGTAACCGCTGGGTTTGCAGTACAGTTATCCGCTTCATCGGTTATGCTGTTGGTATTGGCCGCGGGTACGTCGGTTGCGCAAAACACAGATATTGGTGGTGGGCTACTGGCAGTTGGGGCAATATTATCCATTGTTATGGTGGTTACCCCGGTCAGACTCAACACAGGATCCCCGACACTGCCGCCGTATTCCACCACATATCCTTGAGGTGCGTATGCTCCACCTCCACCTGCGTTGGGCAAGTCGTTCCAAGATCCGGGTCCTCCGGTACCCCTGACCACTGAAGGATCCGTTATATGGGCATAGTCTTCATTTCCGGAATTATTGGGTTCATCCCCGTTCCAGTAAGCAAAATTGAAAGGAGCTACAGTGGTGCCTGCAATTCCACCACTCCAGAAGGAAGTGCCTGCTTCGGGTCCTGTGACCCATTGCCAGTCCCCTTCCGTGGCTGCATCCGATGCACCAATCCATCCTACACCCTGTGCCTGAGAACCCGAAAAATCGGCTTCTTCTTGCGTGACCAAAGTTGCTAGATAGCCCTGCAATCCAAAATAGGTTCTAGCGGCTGCAGCATCCCTCGCATCAGTCCATGAGATTCCTGGATCAGCAACAAACTCATAGTAATGGTCGGTTGGTGGTAGGTAGTTCGCCGTCCCGGGAGTTATAGAAAATTGTCTTGTACCCAAGGGGTTGGCTGCGCTACTGGAATATTCCACATCCAAAATAGCTGCTTCAAATTCGGTAAAAGTGGCCGGACCTTGTAGGGTCAATTCTCCCTCTACTGCATCCCAACTGGCCGTAATAGCGGGATGCGACCCTGTTAGTGTCAAAAGATCTTCCCCATTTACATATCCTGATGAAACTTGTATGTAAATGGCGTCTGTAGTAGTGTTATCAGGATCGGTCAAACTTATAGTTTCTACAATACTCAAGGAGGTTCCAGGGCAATATATCTGGTTTCCCGTTATCGTTAAAACCGGTGGTTGGTCAGGAATTTCGGTAAAGGTTACATTATCAACATAAATTGTTTCACCTCCTGCCCAGTTTCCACTGCCTGTAATAAACTGAATCGAAGATGAGGCGGAAAGTTCACCTGTAGATAGGGTATAGCTAACCGAGCCTGTTCCAGCTAATGTAGCGACCGTATTATAGGTAGACCCATCAAATAATTGAACAAGCAGACTTTCGTCGCCACTGGTCCGATTGTAATCCAATGAAAGTATGGCTCCGGAATATGCGGAGAGATCCAAACTTCGTGCAATCGAGCGGTTATCCAAGTTATTGAACTCCAATTGGTTCCCAACAATTTCAATACGGCCACCTGTTGCACTGCCGTCATCATTGGTTTCCGTCCAATTGCCTAAAAAACTCTGGGAGCCATCATTATTTGCGTAAGATGCAGTATTAAATTGGTCACTAAAGGTTTCCTGTGCCTGAATCCTTTGTAGCAGACAAAAAGAGATTACGGATAGCCACAATACCAGATTTTTTCTTAAGGTTTCTTGAGGTCCCATGTGTTTACCCAATGAGCAGTATGTCCAAAAATAGGATAGAACTCCAAACGTTCTAAGTATTTGTTGTGAAAGGGTCCATCGATGAAGTGTATCCTATGGATTATGGGGTACAATTAATGTAAACCTCAGGTTTATGTATCGAAAATTAAAGGGATCTGCGATTTATACCAGTACTGCGGTAAGGTGTTGCTCTACTCGAAAATTATAAATTCAGAACGTCTATTCAATTGATGCTTGTCTTTTGAACATGGTGTTCCGTTGGAACATTCATTGACCAATCGTGTTTCTCCATATCCCTCACCTTGCAATCGCTCTTTTGAAATTCCTTTGGATATCATGTAAGCCACAGTGGACTCGGCTCTTTTCTTGGACAGCCATAAGTTGTAAGCGTCATTTCCCCTACTATCTGTATGAGAGTTAACCTTGATTTTTAAACTAGGATATTTCTCCATTGCCACGATCACTTTTTGTATTTCAATTTCGGCATCTGGTCTAATGTCATATTTATTCAAATCGAAGTAAATGGTGCTGAGCTGCAACAATTTGGCCAAATCATCCCCAAATCCTCCGGTGACCACATCTCTTTCCAAGTAAAAATCCACAATTCGCGGTTTGCCATACGATTTGGTCAAGTACTCTTCAGCGGGTACATATCCGTCGCGGGAAGCCCTTACAAAATTACCTTTGGAACAATCCAATTGTAGGACATAGTTTCCTTTTGCATCCGTTATCGTAGTGGAAACTTCCTTATTTTCCTCATCAATTATCTTAACAGTGGCACCTGCCAGTACTTCATTTGATATTCTGTCCCTAACTGTTCCCGTCACTTCCTGTATACAGTCCAGTACCAGAGGGTTTTTTTCGGAAAATCGATAAATATCATCCTCGCCCAATCCACCTTCTCTATCCGAAGAAAAATACCCCTCTTTTTTTTCATTATCGATGATAAATGCAAAATCATCGGTTGGTCCATTTACAGGTCTGCCGACGTTGACGATAGGCTGGTCATATTCGTCGAAAGCAATTTTCGTTGCAAAAACGTCCAAACCGCCGAGACCTGAATGTCCATCCGAAGAAAAATACAATACACCATCTGGTGTTATAAATGGAAAGGTTTCCCGAGCTCCTGTATTGATATTCTTTCCAAGATTAACTACTGGACCATAAGTACCGTCCCCTATAATCTCAGTCATAAAAATATCAGATTCACCATAAGAGCCTGGCATGTCCGAAACAAAATACAAGCGTTTTTCATCTGGACTCAAAACAGGATGTGCCACTGAGTATGAATCATTGTTAAACGGGAGTTCAACGATATTGGTCCATTCACCTTCAATCAAATCTGCGCTATAGATCTTAAGGCGAATAACCCCTTTCTCGTCTTTAAACTTCTTTCCATCCAAAAAATTATTCCTGGTAAAATAGATAATGGTCCCATCTTTTGTAACCACCGAAGTGGACTCATGCAAACGGGTATTTACGTCCCCTTGAAGTTTAACTACCGTACCATTCGAGATACTATCTGCGTCCACCTTATATAAGTCCAAAAAATCTTTAGCGTTCCATGTGTGTCGATAACGCGCCAAATTACCTGTGTCTCTATCTGAAGCAAAGATTAGCCCTTCCTCATAGAAAGAAGCTGCAAAATCGGAGTACTTGCTGTTGTATTGGAAGGGTTCAATTTCATATCGTCCTGAATTAGCTTCTATTTTTTCCAAATAATCTGCATCAAAATCAACCTCAAGTGTGGATGCCATCTGCTTAAACTTTTGCATTACTTCCACAGATTTATCGTATTTCCCAAGTGTTTTCAGGGATTGCGCATATCGGAAGAAATAATCGGCCTCAATATCATCAGGATAAGATTCCACTAGTTTTTGATAAACATTGGCGGCCTCTTCATACTTCGCGTTGAAATAATATGAATTCCCTAGACGTTTCAAAAGGTCTGAGGAAGTATAGCCTTTATCCAGAACTTTTTTATAGATATCTATAGCCGGACTGAAGGAATATTCATCATAGCGTTCATCTGCCTTTGCTTTGACCCTTTCTTCCAACTTGTAATCGGTTTCTTCTTCTTGGGCGGAAATACAAATCATACCGCCAACCAACATAAAAAGAATGGAAAGTAAAATTCTAATCATACCATGGTTTTAAAAGAATCTTGGAGAAACTGTCCTCTGAAACGCCTTTAGCAGTTCCAGTCTTAAAAATACCTCAAATGAACCATCATTGAACTGGGTACCTCCTAACTCCGTGGTTTCACGGTCGTATGCAAGCCCTAACATAATTTGGTCGGTAACTTGGAAACCGGCCAAGGCGCTTATGGCAGCATCCCAGCGATAAGCCGCCCCGAAACTAAATCTTTCCGCAAACAAAAAATTGGCAGAGATATCAACTTGTAGGGGTGCACCGCCTACTGCTTTTGTCAATAGTGCAGGTTTGAACTTCAAATTGCCATTTAAATCGAACACGTAGCCGGTAATGAGGTAGAAATTTATTCTTTCCGTTGCCAAAAAATTAACGGATTCCGCGTCTCCCCCGCTATTGTCAAAAAATTCGGTCTCCAATATATTTGGAGCTGAAAAACCAGCATAAAATCTATCTGTATGATAATAAATCCCAAGACCAAAATTTGGTGAGAATTGATTATCGATATTGTCTTGATTTACAACTTCCTGATCAAAATTCCTCAAACCGTTAAAGTCCAGATTAAGGAGGTTTCCTCCAGCTTTTAAACCAAAAGAAAGTTTTGCGGTACTAGAAACATCAATAGTATAGGAAAGCACGGCATCCAAATAGGTCTCTTGCACTACTCCATCTCCTATGTTGTCATTGACAATGGAAATCCCATATCCCAACCTGCTATTACGAATCGGCGAGTGCAGATTTACGGTAAAGGTTTCCGGAGCTCCATCCAGACCCACCCATTGTGAACGGTATAAACCCGCAAAACTCAGCTGCCCTCTTGATCCGGCGTAAGCCGGATTCACGCTCAAGGTATTAAACATGTATTGTGTGTATTGGGCATCTTGCTGCGCACATAAGTCATTTATCGTCAAGATAAAGAACAAGATTACTACCCAAAAATATCTTTTATTCATGCTATATCAAGTATGTTATCGGCTTATGTATATGTATTCGGAGTCGGTAAATCTCCCTTCGTCTGTTTCGTATTCAAAGATATAAAAATATACTCCTGAGGGTAGAAAGTCATTTACGCTTAACGTGGACCGCCCTCTTGAACGTCCGTCAAAAACGTTGTTCACGTTGTTGTAGTCTATACCATCATAAACCTTAACGCCCCATCGGTTAAAAATCTGAAGTGTACTATTTCTCACAGAATCTAAGCCTCTGATAAAAAGAAAATCATTTCTTCCATCTCCATTTGGGGTAACCAGTTGGTTAACCTCGACGTCTTCGCTTGTTGGTGGTGGAATTGAATCGTCCGTAGGGTCGAGGTAGTCGGGCGTGCCGTCATCGTCCGTATCGTCATTGGTCGGGTCACCGTCCTCATCAACATCCTCGTCCGGGGTGTCGATGCCGTCACCGTCGTCATCAAAGTCCCGGTAGTTCACGTCCTCAGTACCGTCCGTGTCCGGTAGGTCGTTCGCGGGGTCGTCTATCTCGTCGTTCACATCGTAACCGTCGTCGACATCACTGCCCTCATAACCGTCGTCAAGACCGTCGTTGTCCGTGTCCGTACCCGTGAACTGCTGGTCCGGGACACCGTCGAAGTCAAAGTCGTTCCCCTCGTTGTTGTCCGCCACCAGGTCGTTGTCCGTATCGTCGTCCAGATAGTCCGGCGCATCCGCACCGTCCGTGTTCTCCGGGTCTATGCCCTCATCGCCCGTGCCCTCATAGGCATTGTCCAGTCCATCGCCGTCATCGTCAAGGCCCGTCGGTGGAACATAGCCCGCGGTGGGCTGTGCCTCGACGTTGTCCGGTATACCGTCATCGTCACTGTCGATGTCCAGATGGTCCGAACGGCCGTCACCGTCA
>NZ_CAKZYF010000103.1 GCF_937884665.1 uncultured Allomuricauda sp.
GCGAAGAAGGATGCATTGGAATCCGTTTCCAAGCTTTCTTTAGGCAAAAACCCATTATTTTCAATGGTTTCAATATCCAGATGATGCCCGCTTTCCCTGGCCAAAATCAATATTTTTCGCATCACGTCAATACCACTTAGGTCAATGGTAGGGTCCGGTTCGGTATAGCCTTCCTCCTGGGCCCGTTTTACTACATCATGAAAGGTAGTACTGGAATCAAAGGTATTGAACACAAAGTTGAGACTGCCCGAAAGTACGGCTTGGATTTTCTTGATTTTGTCTCCGGAAGCGATAAGATTCTTCAGGGTATCGATAATGGGAAGTCCTGCTCCAACATTCGTCTCAAACAAGAAAGGGGCCTTATATTTTTTGGACAGCTGTTTTAGGTTTTGGTAATAGGCATAATCTGATGAGCAGGCAATTTTGTTACAAGTGACTACGGCGATACTATTGCGCAGAAATTTATGGTACATTTCCGAGATTTCGGCACTGGCCGTATTGTCCACAAAAACGCTATTTCTCAGATTGAGTTTTTGAATTTTTCTGAAAAAACTATCAGGATTTGCTGCCTCACCTTCCAAAAGTTGTTTTTGCCATGTTTTCAGGTCCAATCCCTCGTCATCAAAGTACATGGTCCTGGAATTGCTTATGCCGATGATTCTTGCATTGAGCTTTAACTCTTCTTTTAAATAGGCAGACTGTAATCGAATCTGTTCCAAAAAGCGGGAACCCACATTGCCGACGCCCATAACGAAGAGGTTCAATTGCTTTATGTTTTCTTCAAAAAAGGTTTCATGTAGCGCGTTAAGTGCCTTTTTGATATCATTTTTCTGGATTACTGCGGATATGTTACGCTCGGAAGCCCCTTGGGCAATTGCACGAATATTGACATTGTTTTTGCCAAGGGTGCTGAACATTTGTCCGCTTAACCCTTGATGACTTTTCATATTGTCCCCCACCAAGGCCACTACCGTCAGATTTTGTTCTACTTGTAGTGGTTTGATTTTGTACGTGGAGATTTCATATTCAAAAGTTTCTTCCACAGCTTCCACTACCCGTTCTACGTCCACTTCTGAAATACCCACACAAATAGAGTGCTCCGAAGAGGCTTGGGTAATGAGTACCACGCTGACATCTTGGACGGACAGTGTTTCGAAAAAGCGTTTGGATATTCCCGGTATCCCAACCATGCCGGGTCCCTCAAGTGAAACCAAAGCGATATTGCTTACATGGCTAATGCCCCGGACCGTTTTTTGGGTACCATGGCTATTTTTAGAGATATGGGTTCCCGGGTCATTGGGGGCGAACGTATTTTTTATGGCAATTGGGATTTCTTTGTCCAATACGGGTTGAATAGTGGGCGGATAAAGTACTTTTGCTCCGAAATGGGAAAGTTCCATTGCTTCTTCATAACTTAAATGGGCCACGGCCTTGGCTTGTTTTACAATTTTTGGATTTGCAGTGTACATGCCGCTTACATCAGTCCATATTTCTAAGATTTCGGCATCCAAGGCACCTGCAAATATGGCAGCTGAAAAGTCAGACCCCCCTCTTCCCAAAGTGGTGGAGTCCCCTTGGATACTTGAGGCAACAAAGCCTGGTAAAATCGTAACATGCTCTTTTCGTTTATGAAAATACTCCTTGGAATTTTTAAGGGTCCATCGAGAATCCACAACAGCTTTTCCAAAAGTACCATCGGTGGTGATAAGTTCTCTACTGTCCTTAAAGGAGCAATCCAAACCTTCACTTTTGAAAAACTCAGCAATGATAAATGCTGACAAAAGCTCTCCATAGCTGACTATTTTGTCCGACAGTTTTGGCGTTAATTCGCCGATTAGGAATGAACCTTCCAACAAGGTTTCCAAGATGTTCAAATCGCTTTTGACCTTACTTAGAATGGAACTTTGCGTTTGTATGGGAATCAGTTCCTTTATTACCGAGATATGTCTGGTTTCAATTTCTTCCAAGCTCTTTTTGTATTTCAAATCCTGCCGGGAAGCCGACAAAGAGGTCTCCAGTAACTTATCGGTAATACCTCCGAATGCGGACAATACAACCACCAAACCTTGCTTTGACCGCTCTTGGACGATGGCTTTTACTTTTCGTATGCTATGGGGAGTGGCGACAGAAGTGCCTCCGAATTTTAAAACTTTCATGATGATTTACTTAGGAATACAGTACTGATAAATTACCGGATGGATGAATACAACAATTACCCCAAAGGGGTGGTGAAACCTGTTGTGAAGAAAAATAAAGTTTCCATTATGCTTAATTCTTCCAGACCTAAGCGGACTGCCGGGGATTGGTTGTAAAAGTAGTATTTTTAGATGCTTTAACAAATGGAAGAAAAATTTTTGCCGAATCCGCATAATTAATCACTTTTTTTTGTCAGATGAAAATTTTAACTGCCGATCAAATCTATCAGGCTGATAAATTTACAATTGAAAAACAGCAAATTACCAGTGATGCGTTAATGGAGCGCGCTGCCGTAAAGCTTTTTGAATGGATTCACGCCCGACTTCAGGGTGTTCCAGTGACCCTCCAAATCTTTTGTGGGATCGGCAACAATGGAGGGGATGGCCTGGTTCTGGCAAGACATCTGTTGGAACATGGGTATTCGCTTAAAGTTTATGTAGTCAATTACAGTGACAAGCGCTCCAAAGATTTTCTTTTGAATTTAGAGCGTCTGAAGGACCGAAAGATTTGGCCGGAATTTCTCAACGCCGGCAGTCCCTTACCGGAAATACAGGCCAATGACATTATTGTAGACGCCATTTTTGGCATTGGCTTAAATCGCGCTCCGATAACTTGGGTAGGCCAACTGATTGAACATCTCAATACTTTCCAAGCGTTTACTTTGTCTGTGGACATTCCGTCTGGATTACCACTGAATCGACTGCCATGGAATCCATCCTATGTGACAAAGGCCGATTATGTTTTGAGTTTCCAAGTTCCCAAACTGACTTTTTTTCTCCCAGGGACAGGTATTTACATAAAGCAATGGGAGGTATTGGATATTGGTTTGGATTCTGATTTCATATCCGAAGTGAATACCGTATATCACTACATTCAAAAGCCTTTGATACAAGAACTGTATCGGCCCAGGTCTAAATTCTCGCATAAAGGAACTTATGGACATGCACTGATTGTTGGTGGGAGCTATGGTAAAATAGGAGCGGTTCAATTGGCGGGTAGGGCCTGTCTGAAATCGGGTAGCGGGTTGGTCACTTTATATGTACCTGAATGTGGTTACCTACCGTTGCAAACATCTTTCCCGGAGGCCATGGTACTAACTTCTGAAGCTGATAATATGATTACGGAAATCAAGGTGCTTTTCAAGCCCTCGGCAGTGGGCATCGGCATGGGACTTGGAATGGATAAGAAAACAGTTGGGGCGTTTGGCAGTTTTTTAAAAAAGATTGAAAGTCCCGTGGTGATTGATGCGGACGGCATCAATATTTTGGCGAAGCATCCTGAAATACAAAGGGATATACCAAAAAATTCAATTTTGACCCCTCACCCTAAGGAACTTGAGCGGTTATTGGGAGTTTGGAAAGATGATTTTGAAAAGTTGGACAAAGCGATGCAGTTTTGCCAAAAGCACGAATGTATTTTGGTGCTCAAAGGTGCAAATACATTTGTGATGAACGGTGAAAAAGGCTATATCAACAGTACGGGAAATCCAGGAATGGCCACTGGAGGAAGTGGAGACGTCTTAACGGGAATCATGACTGGCCTATTGGCCCAAAAATATCCCAGTTTGGATGCTGCCCTTTTTGGTGTGTACCTTCATGGACTATCTGGGGACATTGGGGCTTCTAATGAAAGTTTTGAGGCGTTGTTGGCTTCAGATATTGTTGATAATCTAGGTAAAGCTTTCGGTGAAATACTTCGGAAAGAAAAACCAGGGGAAGTGTCTAAAAATTAAGTTTATTTATTCTTATTGGCACTTTTGAGACGTTTTTTTATCCAGGCTACGGCATTGTCATATTCTATGAAAAACTCCATATTTTTTTTGTAGAAAAGTTTCTCAATTTTAAAGTTGTGCATATCGATCTCCTTTTTGGAGACAATCGCGAAGGCCTTTAAATTTTCCAGTCCACGTATGTAGTTGTAAATGGTCGGGTCTACGGCATAAGAGTTTTTGCGCAGACTGATGTAGCCAAAGTTTTTGTCTCTAAAATGAATTTCAGATATACCGATAATCTGGTAGGCTCTCTCCAGGGTAAGTGTAGCTCCTTCCTCAAATGTAGAAACCATAAAGTCATTGTAGACTTGTACAGTACCGATATCCAACTGGTACTCACGTACCACGATGGGTTTCCTATACGCAATTCTCATTCCCAGGTGTTATAGTGTCTCGCTACGAATGTAGAAGTAAAGCACATCGTGATAAAAAAATCTAGATTAACAGCGTAAATATCGTGTGTACGGTAAAATGATAACCCGATTTAAAAGTAAAGCCGACCCATCGGTCGGCTTTACTTTTACTAGGTGAGTTTTGTTACTCCGCCTCTTGGGATTTTTTTGGTTTTTTGATTTTTATGGTGAGTTCCTCTTTTTTCTCATCCAAATCCATAAAAATGCTGTCTCCTTCTTCCAATTTGGAGTTAACAATTTCTTCGGCCAGCGCATCTTCAATATATTTTTGAATGGCCCGCTTGAGAGGTCTGGCACCATATTGTTTGTCAAATCCTTTTTCGGCGATATAATCTTTGGCCTTTTCGGAAAGGCTTAAGTCGTATCCAATATCCTTGATTCTGTCAAACAATTTGTTCAGTTCGATATCAATGATTTTATGGATATGTTCCCGTTCTAGAGGATTAAAAACGATTACATCATCAATACGATTTAAAAATTCAGGTGCAAATGCCTTTTTCAATGCATTTTCGATTACGCTTTTATGATGACTATCGGCTTGGGCCTTTTTGGCAGCGGTTCCGAAACCGACACCTTGTCCAAAATCTTTTAATTGACGTGCCCCTATGTTGGATGTCATTATGATGATTGTATTTCTAAAATCAATCTTCCTTCCCAGGCTATCCGTCAAGTAGCCGTCGTCCAGTACTTGCAACAGCATGTTGAAAACATCGGGGTGTGCTTTTTCTACCTCATCCAATAAGATGACCGAATAGGGTTTTCTACGTACCTTTTCCGTCAATTGCCCTCCTTCTTCATAACCAACATAACCGGGAGGAGCACCGACAAGTCTGGAAATGGCAAATTTTTCCATGTACTCGCTCATATCGATTCGGATGAGGGCATCTTCGGAATCAAAGAGTTCCTTGGCCAAAATTTTGGCCAACTGGGTCTTTCCAACACCGGTCTGTCCTAAGAATATAAATGAACCGATAGGTTTGTTGGGGTCTTTCAATCCCGCGCGATTTCTTTGAATGGCCTTGGCCACTTTGGCCACCGCTTCATCCTGACCGATAACAAAGCCTTTTATAAGTTGGGGTAACTCCGCCAGCTTGTTGCTTTCCGTTTGTGCAATACGATTTACAGGAATTCCGCTCATCATGGAAACAACATCTGCCACATTTTCGTCGGAAACGGTCTCTCGGTGCATTTTGCTCTCTTCTTCCCAACGTTCTTGGGCGGATAGGAGCTCTTTCTCCAATCGTTTTTCATCATCCCTAAGCTTTGCCGCTTCCTCGTATTTCTGCTTTTTGACCACGCTGTTCTTTAGCTTCCTGACGTCTTCCAGCTGTGTTTCCAACTCCAAAATCTGCTTGGGAACATCCATATTGACGATATGTACCCGTGAACCTGCTTCATCTAGCGCATCTATGGCCTTGTCGGGAAGAAATCTGTCCGTCATGTAGCGATTGGTAAGCTTAACACATGCTAAAATGGCATCATCTGTGTAATTGACATTGTGGTGGTCTTCGTATTTACCCTTTATGTTCATCAGGATTTCGATGGTTTCCTCTACGGTCGTAGGTTCTACCATGACTTTCTGAAAACGACGTTCCAGAGCACCGTCCTTTTCAATATATTGTCTGTATTCATCTAAAGTAGTGGCGCCAATACATTGAATCTCACCCCTGGCCAATGCAGGTTTGAACATATTGGAAGCGTCCAAACTCCCTGTGGCGCCTCCTGCTCCGACGATGGTATGTATTTCGTCAATGAACAAGATAATATCGTCGTTTTTCTCCAGCTCGTTCATCACGGCCTTCATACGTTCTTCAAACTGACCCCTGTATTTCGTACCGGCCACCAAAGAGGCCAAATCAAGGGTCACCACTCTTTTGTTGTATAAGATTCGGGACACCTTTTTGTTTATGATGCGAAGGGCGAGCCCCTCTGCAATGGCACTTTTACCCACACCGGGCTCTCCTATGAGCAATGGGTTGTTCTTTTTCCTTCGGCTTAAAATCTGGGATACCCTTTCAATTTCCTTTTCCCTGCCCACTACGGGGTCCAGCTTATTCTCTTCGGCCAAGCGGGTCAGGTCCCTCCCGAAATTATCCAATACCGGGGTTTTCGATTTTTTACTTCCTTTCTGACTGGAACTGCCCCCGAAGCTACTTTCCTTGGAATCCCCGCTCTCTTCTGGATCACTGGGAAAGGATTCCGCCCGAGGCGTGTCCAAATAGTCATCATCGCTGGTAATCATCGATTTAAACTGTTCCTTCACATTATCATAATCCACTTTGAGTTTATGGAGCAGCTTTGTGGTGGGGTCATTTTCGTTACGTAAAATGCACAACAACAGATGTGCCGTATTTATGGAAGAGCTTTGAAACAATTTTGCTTCCAAAAAAGTAGTCTTCAAGGCACGTTCTGCCTGTCTTGTAAGATGTAGGTTTTTTTTATCCTTTTGGATTGAACCTGTATTGGGATTGGCGGGACTCAAGATTTCCACCTTTCTCCGCAAGTGGTCCAAATCTACGTCCAAGGCATCCAAAATATTGATTGCCTTGCCGTTTCCATCCCGTAAAAGACCTAGCATCAAGTGTTCCGTTCCTATAAAATCATGTCCCAATCTAAGGGCCTCTTCCTTACTGTAAGCGATAACGTCTTTTACTCTAGGGGAAAAATTATCATCCATATGCTTCCTTATTCAGCAATTAAAATTAATAAAAGTATGCATACGCAGGTCAAATACCGTACCCATATTCGACAAACATGGTTTAAAAGTCGAAATAACGTGCTTTTTCCTTTCACTTTAACAAAGATTTAGAACGACCTGAAAAGTTGTCCGAAATGTTGATAATTTTTTTAATAAAGTCAGTGCCTGTAGCACACCAAGGGTCGATTTTACGTATATTGCCACGATGTTTTAACCTGTAAATCCAGATGATTTTAGTATGGCGGAAGGAGAAAAGTTAATCCCCATCAATATTGAAGATGAGATGAAATCGGCCTACATTGATTATTCAATGTCGGTCATTGTGTCACGTGCCCTGCCCGATGTCAGGGACGGTTTAAAACCTGTTCATAGACGGGTTTTGTTTGGAATGCATGAACTCGGGGTGAGGTCTACAAGTGCACATAAAAAATCTGCCCGTATCGTTGGGGAGGTCCTTGGAAAATATCACCCACATGGAGACACTTCGGTCTACGACACTATGGTGCGTATGGCACAGGAGTGGAGCCTGCGCTACATGCTTATTGATGGGCAAGGAAATTTTGGTTCTGTAGATGGTGATAGTCCGGCGGCGATGCGGTATACGGAAGCACGTATGCGCAAAATCGCGGATGAAATGCTCGCGGATATCGAAAAGGATACGGTAGACCATCAGCTGAATTTTGACGATTCCTTAAAAGAACCTACCGTACTTCCCACCCGTATTCCCAACTTACTGGTCAATGGCGCTTCTGGAATTGCAGTGGGCATGGCGACCAACATGCCGCCCCACAATCTATCTGAGGTAGTTGACGGAACAGTAGCATATATTGATGATAGCGATATCGATATTGATGGGTTGATGACACACATCAAAGCCCCTGATTTTCCTACTGGAGGGATAATTTATGGTTATGAAGGTGTAAAAGAAGCATTCTATTCCGGGAGGGGTCGTGTTGTAATGCGGGCCAAAGCTTCCTTTGAGGAAGTGCAAGGGAAGGAGTGCATTATAGTGACCGAAATTCCCTATCAGGTCAATAAGGCGGATATGATCAAGAAAACCGCCGATTTAATCAATGAAAAGAAAGTCGAGGGTATCTCTACCATACGGGATGAGTCAGATAGAAAAGGAATGCGCATTGTCTACATCCTCAAGCGAGACGCCATTCCAAACATTGTCCTTAATACCCTGTACAAATACACTGCGCTCCAATCTTCGTTCAGCGTCAATAATATTGCCCTGGTCAATGGTAGACCGCAATTATTGAATTTGAAGGACATTATCCACCATTTTGTGGAACATCGTCATGAGGTTGTAGTACGAAGAACGAAGTATGAACTGAAAAAAGCAGAAGATCGCGCCCATATCTTGGAGGGACTCATCATCGCTTCAGATAATATTGACGAGGTAATCGCGATAATTCGAGGTTCTTCAAATGTTGAAGAGGCCCGTAGTAGCTTGATGGAACGCTTCAAACTTACCGAAATTCAGGCCAAGGCCATTGTTGAAATGCGTTTACGCCAGCTTACCGGTTTGGAGCAGGATAAATTGCGCGAGGAATATGAGGAGCTCAAGAAGACCATTGAGGACCTCAAAGATATTTTGGCCAAAAAGGAGCGTAGAATGCAAATTATTAAAGATGAGCTTCTTGAGGTGAAAGAAAAGTACGGGGACGAGAGAAGGTCGGAAATCAATTTTGCCGGGGGAGATTTGAGCATCGAGGATATGATTCCCGACGAACAAGAGGTCATTACCATTTCCCATGCTGGATACATCATAAGAACTCCTTTGACAGAGTATAAAATCCAGAATAGGGGAGGCGTAGGGCAAAAAGCATCTTCCACCCGCAACGAGGACTTTTTGGAGCATCTATTCGTAGGTACCAACCATCAATATATGCTGTTTTTTACGCAGAAAGGAAAATGTTTCTGGATGCGTGTCTTTGAAATTCCAGAGGGTAGCCGTACCTCGAAAGGTAGGGCCATTCAGAATCTTATCAATATCGAGCAGGAAGATAAGGTCAAGGCATTTATTTGTACCCGCGACTTAAAGGATGAAGATTACGTAAACAGTCACTACGTAATTATGGCCACCAAAAAAGGGACGGTGAAAAAGACCTCGTTGGAACAGTATTCACGTCCTCGCCAAAACGGTATCAATGCCATTACCATCCGTGAAGGCGATGAACTCCTGGAGGCCAAATTAACTACGGGGACCAGTCAAATTCTGCTGGGCCTAAAGTCTGGAAAAGCGATTCGTTTTGAAGAGGGAAAGACCAGACCTATGGGTCGAAATGCATCTGGAGTCCGGGGCATTACGCTTGCTAGTGATACGGATGAAGTCATTGGTATGATATCTGTCCACAATTTTGAAGACGATATCTTGGTCGTTTCCGAAAATGGTTTTGGAAAGCGTTCTACTATTGACGACTATCGTATCACCAACCGAGGTGGTAAAGGGGTCAAGACAATCTCCATAACCGAGAAAACAGGTGGCTTGGTCGCCATTAAAAACGTTTCGGATACCGATGATTTGATGATCATCAACAAATCTGGTATCGCCATACGTATGAGCGTAGAGGATTTGCGAGTCATGGGAAGAGCCACCCAGGGCGTAAAGCTGATAAACTTAAAGGATGCTGATTCAATAGCTGCAGTTGCCAAGGTAATGAAAGAAGAAGATGCTGTTGATGATTCGGATATTCGGGATATTGAAGTCAATGAATAAATGGTACGGATTTTGAAAATACCCCCTCGTGAACTGAAAATAATCAATAAACACTAATTTATAATTTCATTAAAATGAAGACGAAAGTTTTACTACTGATTGCTATAAGTATTTCTGCACTTGGTTTTTCGCAGAAGAATGAGATCAAAGCAGCGGAAAAAGCGCTAAAAGCCGGAGATGCGGAAACGGCGAAAACCGCTTTGGAAGGCGCTTCCTCCACCATTGATGCCGCTGACCCCAAACTACAAGCGCAATATTATGCGGTAAAGGGGAATGTATATTATGACCTTGCCAAAAAAGGAGATGCTTCCGCATTTCAACCCGCTATCGATGCCTACAACAAGGTGATTTCGGTAGAAGAGGCCAGTGGTCGCGAAAAATACACGCCAGTAGCCAGCCAACAAATGGGGCAAATGACCGCCGATTTGGTAAACTCAGCGGTAGAGGACAACAACAACAAGAAATTTGGTGAAGCTGCAGAAAAGCTTTATTTGGGATATTCGTTGAGTCCGAAAGATACCATATATCTGTATTACGCTGCCAGCAGTGCGGTAAACGGACAAAAGTACGACCAAGCGTTAAAGTATTACAATGAACTCAAAACTGTAGGTTATGACGGCAGTGGCGTACGCTATACCGCGGTAAACGTGGAATCAGGTGAAGTAGAGGAGATGGACCAAAAAACCAGGGACCTTTATATCAAAGCTGGTACGCATAAAGATGCCAAAGACGAAAAGACACCGTCCAAGAAGCCAGAAATTGTAAAAAATATTGCTTTGATTTATCAACAGTTGGGAGATAATGACAAAGCCTTGGCGGCTTACTCCGATGCCCGTGCCCTTGAGCCAGATGACGTTAACTTGGTCTTAGGAGAGGCCAATTTGTACTATGCTATGGGAGACAAGGATAAATTCAAGGAACTGATGAGCAAGGCCTCAGAGATGGCCCCGGATAACGCTGATTTGCTTTATAACATTGGGGTAATCAATATGGAACAGGGTAATATGGAAGATGCCAGGGCTGCTTACAAAAAGGCTTTGGAAGTAGACCCAAGTTATATCAATGCGCTATTGAATTTATCCACGACCTATGTCAACGAAGGTAACGGATTGATTGATGAGATGAACAGTTTGGGTAATTCTAGGGCCGATATTGCCAGATACGACGAGTTAAAACAAGAAAAAGATGATCTTTTCACAGAAGGAGCCAAAGTATTGGAAGACGCATTAAAGACCAATCCTGATAATCAAAGTGTGCTTACCCAATTGAAGAATATCTATGGTGCGCTGGGTGACAATGACAATTTTATGAGAATCAAAAAGCTCCTTGGAGAATAAAGAGTATCACAACTAAAGTAAAAAGCCTCGATAAAACATATCGGGGCTTTTTTTAAATGACTTTTTTGATCACCCGTAGTTTATGGGTGTATAGTCTTCGCTCCGCATTGAAAATTCCAGTGTGATCTAACCTATCGATACGCACCTCCCCGTATACATGAATGATGAAGTTGTCCTGTAAGATAATGCCAACATGATTGATAATTCCTTCCTCATTATCAAAAAAAGCCAGATCACCCGCTTCACTTTCTTCAATGAAGCTCAGTGCCTCTCCTTGCTTTGATTGCGCTTCTATCTCTCTCGACAATGTATATCCGTTGATTCTGTAGACCATTTGAGAAAATCCAGGACTATCAATACCAAAAGGTGTTTTTCCACCCCCTAAATAAGGCGCTTTTAGGTAAAGAAGTGCCGTTTTTACTAAACCGGACTTTTCATGGGAACCTTGCGTAAAATCTCCTTCAAATATGTGTTGGAAACTCTGGGTTTTAGTTAGGACAGACCCTAGTACAATAGGTTGCAACATTTTTTCATCCGTAGAATATACATGAGAAATGAGATCATTGGAATAACAAGGAAGTGCTATTTTTTCCCTTTCTAAATATTCTTCCTCAGGAATCTCCTGTAGCTGTAGATTGCTCACCCATCCTTCGCAAGTGTCAAATGCCATGCGGATCCTGGACCATTTTTTTCGGGCTTCCAAAATTTTGAAATGTTCTCCATACAGCAACTGTGAGATCATTTCACTCCCATCTTGGGGAGCTGACCTTAAGGCAACGATACTTTGCGGACAAACCCCGTAGCGCATTGAAAGGACTTATTTTAAATTAAAGGGATTCCAAAACCAATGCAGAAGCACCTCCACCACCATTACAAATGGCAGCGGCCCCCAGTTTGCCACCGTTTTGCTTTAGGACGTTCAAGAGCGTAATGGTGATTCGCGCACCGGAGCAACCTAAAGGATGTCCTAGGGATACCGCGCCACCATGAACATTTACTTTGTCGTCTTCCAATCCCAGCAGTTTCATATTGGCCAGACCCACCACGGAAAAGGCTTCGTTAAACTCAAAAAAGTCAATGTCATCTATAGAGACCCCCGCCCTGTCCAATGCTTTGGGTAACGCTTTGGCGGGTGCAGTGGTGAACCATTTGGGTTCGTGGGCAGCATCGGCGTATCCCTTGATATGGGCCAAAGGTTCTAGATTTAATTCTTTGGCTTTGGTTTCACTCATCAACACTACGGCTGCCGCCCCGTCGTTAATTGTGGAAGCATTGGCCGCTGTCACGGTTCCTTCTTTTGAAAAAGCAGCTCTTAAATGGGGTATTTTTTCGAGTTTTACATTTTTGAATTCTTCATCTTCAGTGACCAGAATAGGTTCCCCTCTACGTTGTGGTACTTCTACTGGAATTACTTCGTCCTTAAATTTTCCTGAACTCCAAGCGTCTGCCGACCTTTTATAGGACTGTACGGCAAATGCATCTTGTTCTTCCCTGGTAAAATCATACTTTTCAGCACAAGCATCGGCGCATACTCCCATGGCATTTTGGTCATAAGCATCAACCAAGCCATCTTTCTGCATACCATCTACTAAGGTGGCGGGACCAAATTTCATACCACCCCGCATGTAATTGTAATGGGGTATTAAACTCATATTTTCCATGCCTCCCGCGACAACTATGGAATTTTCCCCCAAGGCAATGGATTGTGCCCCTTGCATAATTGCTTTCATCCCGGACGCACACACTTTGTTTACGGTGGTACAGGGGACCGTATTTGGAATTCCTGCGTAAATGGCGGCCTGTCTTGCAGGCGCTTGGCCTGTGCCTGCCTGAACCACATTTCCCATCAAGACTTCCTCTATTTTATCTGGTGCCAAACCTATTTTCTTTAAGGCGCCTTCAATGGCAATAGCGCCAAGTTTGGGTGCAGGAATGCGCGATAATGCCCCCATGAAACTCCCAATCGGAGTTCGGACTGCGGAGACAATAACTACTTTGTTCATATTCGTTTCTTTACCGGTGCAAAATACTAAAATTAAACGCATGGGACCAGAACACCATGCGTACTCCTTTTATTTATATTTTCTATTTTTGGAACATACCACATACGCATGGGAACAACATTGGATAATGCTTATAAGTATCAATCACTTATCTACAAATATGTTCTCTATGCGCTTTCCGTCGCATTGATTGTTTTTTTCTTTCCGAAAGAGGGCAAGTTCAAATATGAATTTCAAAAAGGAAAGCCTTGGCAGTATGAGAATTTATATGCACCTATAGATTTTTCGATAAAAAAGACCGATGATGAAATAGCCAAAGAGCAGGATTTCATCAAAGACAACAAAACAGATTACTATACTTTCGACCCATCTGTCCCTGAAGAAGTCAAGACGGAGCTCAAACAAAAGTTGAGCAGCTTTTTTGAACAATTTGGGACCGATAATCGCAAACAAAAGACCCTAGCGGATTTGGCGAATCAGGCTGTGGACAGCATCTATTATTATGGGATATTTCAAGATATCCCTATTTCCGATGCAATATTCATTGTAAAGAACAATGAGGCTAGCACCGTGAGCTCAAACAATTTCATGAACTTATCCGATGCCAAACAACGGCTCAGAAACATTCTCAGTGGGAACAGTACAGGCGTACCTCTTGTCCGTATGATTCAACAAGGTTTGGAACCCAACGTTTTTTTCAATAAAACACTTACCGATAGGGCGTTGGAAGAAGAACTGTCACAAATTTCCTTAACCCGTGGAGAGATATCTGAGGGTAGGCTTCTTATCGCGAAAGGTGAGGTGGTTGAGGATGAAAACTTTAAAATTCTCAGTTCTTTGAGAGCAGAGTACGAATCTGAGCTTTGGCGGGGTGATAATTTTTTTTACATCCTCTTTGGATATTCCATTTTAGTTGCTTTGGTATTGATGATGCTTTTTTTGTTCATCAAACAATATCGACCGGAGATATTCAAGAACAATAATAAGCTCACTTTTATCTTTGTCAACATCTTGCTGATGGTATTGGCAACTACCTTGATGGTCAAAAATCAGGAGGGATATGTTTACGTCGTCCCTCTGTGTATTCTTCCTTTAATTCTAAAGAATTTTTTTGATGCCAGATTGGGACTTTTCGTTCATGTTCTTACTGTTTTGATTCTTGGCTTTGTGGTACCGAACAGCTTTGAATATATGTTTCTGCAGATCATTGCCGGGATAGTCACTATTTTAACGGCCTCTGAACTTTACAAGCGTGCCAATTTGTTCATTTCAGTAGGTCAGATTACGCTTATTTATATTATCGGCTATTTTGCTTTCCATATTATCCATGAGGGAAATCTGGAAGGTATCGAATGGATTTTGTTCGGGATTTTTGTTCTTAACGGACTGCTCACCCTTTTCGCCCAACCTTTGATTTATATCTATGAAAAGATATTTGGACTGGTATCCGACGTTTCCCTTTTGGAACTGTCAGATACCAACTCAAAGCTTCTAAAAGAGCTATCGGACAAGGCACCTGGAACTTTTCACCATTCCCTTCAAGTGGCCAATTTAGCTGAAGCTGCGGCCAATGAAATCGGGGCCAACGCAATTCTGGTGCGTGTGGGCGCTCTATATAATGACATAGGAAAGATGAACAACCCAGCTTTTTTTACGGAGAATCAGACCACAAATATTAATCCTCATGATGATTTACCTCCAAAAGAAAGTGCCAAGATTATAATAGATCATGTTATTGAAGGTATTGAAGTGGCGCGCAAATACAAGCTCCCCGATCGTATCATTGATTTTTTACGTACCCACCATGGGACAACCACGGTATATTATTTTTTTAAAAAGCAGCAGGAGATGGATGTTGAAGTAGATGTATTGGATTTTAAGTATCCTGGTCCAACTCCTTTTTCTAAAGAGACCGCAATACTGATGATGTCCGATGCTGTTGAGGCGGCCTCAAAAAGTCTTAAGAACCCGACCTATCAAATTGTAGATGATTTCGTCGAAAAAATAGTGAAAGGGCAAATGCAGGCAGATCAATTCATCAATGCCAATATCACACTAAAAGAAATAGAAATGGTAAAAAAAATATTGAAACAAAAGCTGACCAATATCTATCACCTTCGCGTAGAATATCCCGAATAGCGGTTGCAAAAAAACATAAAAAGTGTTGCTATGTAACAAATGAAAAGGTACATTTGCATCCGCTAAAAAAGAATGGGACGCAAGGTCTTATACTGGAGAGGTGGCAGAGTGGTAATGCAGCAGATTGCTAATCTGTGAACGCGTAAGTGTTCCCCGAGTTCGAGTCTCGGTCTCTCCGCTAAATCTCCTTAGTCTCGGGGTGTAGCGTAGCCCGGTTATCGCGCCTGCTTTGGGAGCAGGAGGTCGCAGGTTCGAATCCTGCCACCCCGACGAAACCATTTTTTATGGTATCATAGAATAGCTAACTTTAT
>NZ_CAKZYF010000104.1 GCF_937884665.1 uncultured Allomuricauda sp.
AAGCATAGCCCCAATTCAATATTGCTTTGACCTACAATGGTTACTAACGCTTAAAGGTCAGCTTATGGAACTACAACTACTATCTCAAGAACTTTCAGAAGAATTAGCTAGAATTGAATCAATAACCGGAGATATGGTCAAAAGGTGTGATCTCTCCATTGTGCTTTGTCGAAACCTCTTGACCAAAATGAAACGCTATGTTTCCAAAGAAACATTTTCAAGTACAGAGAATGAGATTTATTTTTTTAAAAGTACCAAACAGGTACCTCTAAGTAATCTTGTGTACTTTTTTGAATTAAAGTCATTCGAGGTAAACTTTCCAAAAGGAGATGATGCCAGTAAGAAAAAGTATACAAGTAGGAAGCTTAAGAAACTGAATACCTTCTTCTCGCAAAATTTAGACTTCATTCAATACATCGATCAAGGAAAAGATTATCTGGATGACCATTATTTTACTCGTGAATATTTCAACGAATTCAATATCACACACGCCAAATATTATTTTAGAGATCCAGATTTCAGCACTTCGCATGACCTATTGTTGGCTAAGTTAACTGCCAATCGAAAATTGATATCATATTTAGATTTTAGGTTAAAAAATATAGGCCAGCTTAATGGATACAAAATCATTTTTTCAAACAGGCTGAATTGGACAGCCAGTAAAACTGATATGACGGAATTGGCATATGCACTTAAAAGCAGTAGGGCAATAAATCAGGGCAAGGTCAGTGTTAAAGAGATTGTACATGCTCTTGAGAATGTATTTCATTTTAATTCCGGTGACCCTTATCAAAATTATGGTGATATAAGAATCAGGAAAAAGAGTCGTACTAAGTTTTTGGATGATTTGACCATTAACCTCCTATCGGATCTAGACAAAGGAGATCAATAAAATACTTCGCAATTCATCTGCCATAGAGTGTTAAAATTTCACCCAACTTGGGTACACCTTGTGAATTTTATTTTTCCAACCAAATCATATTTGCTTAGCAATTAAAACTAAGAGATATGCCAGCAAGTATAGTTACATCGGATGATTTGGAAAGGCTAAAAGAAGAAATGCTTTATGAAATCAAAGAAATCTTAATCAAATATGAACGCATTACCATAGATCGCTGGATAAAGTCGGGAAAGGTTATGGACAAGTTGGAAATAAGTCCGGGTACACTCCAAAATTTTAGGATTAACCAAACAATCCCCTTTACGAAGTTGGGTGGTATCATTTATTATGATGAAACCAAGATCAATGAAATCATGGTCAAGAATGAAACCAAATCAAAAATTCTGTTGCCATGAAGATAGCGTCCTACAATTTTCAGAACATTTTCTATCGACACATAGATTTGGTGCAATGTTATCGTGAAAAACGCTTGCCGGATTGGAAAGAAGAGTTTGAATCCATTCAATTAAAAAGATGCAAGAATGAAAATGAGTTCAACCGATTACGTGAATTGGCCGTACTCATTGGGTTCCACAATGATGCCGGTTTTGAAAATGTACATTTAGAAAATATAGAAGGTGAGGTTTTCTACAGTCCACTAATCGATAATCACCAAGGTCATGGAAATTCCACAAAGAACTGGGTGGGTTGGGCGAAAAGTAGATCCTTGTCCATTCCCATTAAAGCAATCACCAATAAAGCAAAAGTAATTCTTGATTGCAGTGCGGATATTTTAATAATTCAAGAGGTAGAAAACCGATTGGCTTTATCTCATTTCAATAAAGTATACCTAAAACAGGCTTATGCGGAAGTCTTTTTTATGGAAGGTAATTCGCGTACAAATCGCGGGCTGGGGATATTATTGAAAAAAGGATTTAAGCTCAGGACCATCAATTCTTTTGCCAATGAAAAGGACACCTCCGGTAGGAACTTGTTTGAAAATGACGTTCAACTATATACGGTCAATACGCCTACAAATAAGGACGTGTTTATTGTCAACGCCCTATTGGAAGAGCATTCGTTAAGCGAAAAAACAACAGAGCGGTTCAATAAGTTGTATGCCTTAGTCGAAATGTGCGTCCATACAAATGAAAATTTTGTTTTGGCTGGCACCCTAGGCCTGCCTTCTTTTAATAAACATGTAAGGGTATTTATTGAGCGCTTTTTACTCAAACAGATAAATGCCCACAAGAATTTTGAAGTTACTTTGGATACTGGCTCCGATTCATCCTATTATAGGCTTGGCGCTTATACCAAAGGTGTGAACATCAAACAGCAAGATTATTTAATGGTGTCATCAAAACTATTTGAGAACACTCAAAACTGTGGTCTCAATCGAAAAGGAATATGGCCGGGTAAAAGACCTAAGTGGGATACCTATCAATCTATGGACGGCGAATTGAACATGGCAAGTGAACACCCTTTACTGTGGTCCGAATTCAAGTGATGTTGAGTCAAACAAGGAAAGAAGAATCGTCAACGCCAGTGCCTCCCTTTTTTCATTAAGTTTCAAATAGTTTGATTCATCCATGTTTGATAAAAATCCCATTTCTACCAGTACCGCGGGACATATGTTCTTGGTTTCCCGTAATACCTGAAAATTAGCTGTTTTGCCTCCCCTATTTGCAAACCCTAGATTATTTGCAATTCCTTCACTTATTACCTCGGCAAGCACCTCTGACTTTGACTGAAAATTGTTTGCGCTTTCAGTTTTCAAAAAGGTATACACCTCAATCCCGGTAGCTTTTTTATTTTGAGCATGATTACAATGAAGAGAAACGAACAAATCGGGTTTTAAATGCCTGGCCAGCTTGGTTCTATGATTCAAACTTATGAGGGTGTCTATGCTTCGGGTAAGATAAATATCAAAGTATTCTGATAACAATTCCCTGTTCCAATACTGCATCTTAAATGCAATGTCCAAAACAATATCCTTTTCGTAAAGATGGCCTGTGGCCATTGCACCTGAATCTATTCCGCCGTGCCCTGGGTCCAAAACCAAAATCTTTTTCTCCTGACCGTAGCCTAAATTCATTATAATCAAGAGTGAAAAGTGTGCTATAAATGCTTTAGTTCTCATCTTCTTCTGTTAGAGATTTCATTTCACAATTTTTATCAATTTGACCCCAAGGCCTATTATTTTCCAAAAATTAACGCGTTCCACTGTTAATTTTTAGGGATTATATATCCAACCAATTCCTCAATAATAGTTTGCCTCAAGTTTATTCATCATCAGGCCCTCATCAGGCCACAAAACGAACAGTCATGAAAAAAACAAGTAAAGTAACCTGGGCAATGCTTCTAATGAGTTTGCCCACATTTGCCCAAATCGGTGGTATCGAAGACTCTGTAAACGATGTTTCAGATACCATTAGAGCCATTTTCCCCATCATACTTGGGGTTATTTTCCTGATTGGATTTTTATTCAATGCAGGGCATTTCTTTGGAGAAAATGCAGACTTAAAAAAGGGGATTACCCGTGTTTTGGTATTTGTATTGATTGCAGGAGCGGTCGTTGGCATCTTCACCTATCTCATTGGAATTGTTGTATAGCGATAGGAAGATGAAGAAGTACGAAGTATATCGAAATATTCGCAAAAGGGCCATGATATGGGGACTTCCCACATCCCTTTTTGCGCTAATGATGATCTCGGTGGTAGCTTCATTATTGGTCATCATATTCTCATTCAGCCTAGTGGTCATCACCATAGGAATCATTTGGAATGCCACGCTCTATATCCTATTGACAAGACTGGGCAGCAGAATAAGGCATATCTCCTTGGTCAACCCTTTTCCAAAATCCATTAGTAATCGTAAAGAAAGTGTCTTGGACCATGTCAAGTATTGATTTAGTAACATACCGCCCCATATTAGATGTGCAAGACAATTTTGTCTTTGCCAGCAATGGAAATGTAGTGGCCTGTTTTAACTGTAACATGCCAGAGATCTATTCCCAGTCCGAAAAAGACTATGAGGCCTTGCACGCCATTTGGTTCCAGGCACTAAAATCTTTGCCCAACGGAACCCTCATTCATAAAATGGAAGTATATCAAAAGAAAGAGTTTGGGAGTGACAGGCTTCCGGCTGGGACTTTCCTTTCGGATGCCACAGGGGTATATTTTGATGGTAGGGAATACATTGACCATCAATCCTATCTGTTTTTGACCTTGTCCAAAAACAGGCTTCTTAACAGTTCAAAACTGGTGAATCCCTTTAAAAAGGTTGGGGATAAACTATTGTTGCCGAGTGATAATGAGCTCCATAAGTTCAAAATAGCAGTTTCCGATACGGTTTCTTTTGTCAATAACCATAAAATGATTGGTATTTCGCCCATGTCTAGAGATGCCATACTTGAATTCAGCAGTACTTATTTCAATGGCTTCAATACGGATTTGGACACGGCCATGGAACTTGGGAAAGGCCCTATCCAAATAGGCGAACACTTTTTTGATATGCTTGCCATCAACAGTGAACTGTGTTTCGGGCAAAACGTTCAGACTTCCATTGTCAATGAAAAGTTCACCTCAGATGATTTTGTATTCCACCAAGGATTTAT
Source organism: uncultured Allomuricauda sp. (assembly GCF_937884665.1). Lineage (GTDB taxonomy): Bacteria > Bacteroidota > Bacteroidia > Flavobacteriales > Flavobacteriaceae > Flagellimonas. Next base: position 4,497 of record NZ_CAKZYF010000104.1, read on the forward strand.
GGACGGGCTTGGTCTAGACCTAAATGAAAACCACATGGTCAATCAAATACTATATCTCGACGACAAACATAAATGGCGTAAGGTGTTGGACAAGAAAATTGAGGAGCTACAAAAGAGTTCAAATTTTGGTTCACAAAACAAAATCACCTTAAAAAAGGTACAGGCCATTCTAGACCAAATCAATAATGATGATTCATCAAGGGTTATTCGCGGCCATAACAACATCATCTATTGGGGAAATGACCGCACGGCACTTTCCGAAATCGGGTCCCAAATCAAATCGGTATTAAAGGAAATTGATGTCACGGGATATAGCCCCAGCAACCAGGAGCGGAAAAATTATTACCTGAACAGCCATCCTTGTTTTGCCTCCAACTTTTCCAATGAAGACCTATATGTTCTCGAACTCAAACATGCCTTGTGCCTATTGATAAACAATACCAATTATGCCTCGGATGAAAAAGGGGTATTGTTCAATGACCGAAAGCACAATATCCCGGTATTCAAAGATGTATGGGATGAGGGGAAGCGGAGAATAAAAGCAAGAAACTTTGCCAT
>NZ_CAKZYF010000105.1 GCF_937884665.1 uncultured Allomuricauda sp.
AAGGGGAAGTCTGGATTAACCTGTACCCGATTAAGTAGGGTTGGTAATTGGCCCCGTAACGGGGCCTTTTTCTCATAGCAAAGGGGAAAAACAATTGCATTCTTTCGGGTCCTCGTGCGGATCCGCGACCGTTGGGGTAGAGTGGGGCGGGAGTGGTCCCACGCAAGGGACTGGAGAAAGAATGGCTATTGTGCGCGGTTACGAGGGTGTTGGCAATTTAAAAGGTGAAGGCGCTCCGGATGCGAACCGGGATCCGGATCGCCCGGAGGAGCTGGAGCCTGCATAAATTTTCAACTCCCACAGGAACTTGGGGATATGCATTAGGGATAGTACATAAATCCATTCTAAGGGGTTATGTAGCCCATTTGGAATGAGGAAGCGACCAAGAAGCTACTACAAGCCCTAAAATGGCTTAAAACGGCTTAAAATGATTGGAGGTATAGCCCGGTCAATGTCCTATCAATACTTTATGGATTCCAACACCAAGGATTCAATCTGCTTTATTTCACTTCTGGTCAACCCGTCTATTGCCTCCTTCTCGTCCAAGGGTTCGGGTGTGCCGTTAAAGTGGTTCATGAGAAATACCCTAAGGCACCTCACAAAAGGGATATCGAAATTCTTGTATATCCTGCTCGCCTGTGTGGTGGGGAACTTATCCAAAAGCTCGGATAGGGATATGGTCTCGATTTTTCGGGTTTGCAGTTTGTCATATGAAATCAGTACACTAATGCTCTCCAGGGATGAAAGGGGATATCTGTCCCGTATTTTCTGGCGTAATTTTTCCATATACAGTGATTTTGAGGTTAAGGACCGTCTGGGGGAGGGGGAGGCGGTCCCTGTGCCATATGGAAACAATATGTTGGTTGCCATATGGATAGTCGTACCAATATAGCGATTATAAACCTCGGTAACGAAAACCCCCAGTATTTTTAAGGTAAACTATTGTGTTGCTTAAAGAAAACCCCCAGTTTTTTTGAGGTTTTACGATAATGGCTAATATTCTAAATATCAGTATATTGGGTGTTGGCATCTCAAAGTTTAGAGTTCACAACAAAGCCCTAGAAAAGAGCAATTTAGCCGTAATAAATTGGTTATAGTGGTTTAATCAAAAAATTAAACCATTATGAGGAAAGCGATTTTATTCCGTGCCGTTCTAGTTTTGTTCACAGCTTCATTTGCGGTGTCTTGTTCAGACGATTTTGAAGAATCAGTAGAATTACATGAAGACGTTAACGCCGTGGATCCAAAACATATACAAAACGGGGACACATGATTATGGTATTGCCATATTCGTGATTCTGGTAACTCTTTTGCCATTTATTCATGAATTTTTTATCGGGGAGGACGGTACATTGTTACCGTGGGTTCCCTTTGAAGAGAGGAAGATCTTTAACTATTCAATGGTAGGGGTCTTCCTTTTTTACTTTCTTATACAAGTGAAGGCCCTTATCGGGCTTTGGTTCTGGAAATTCCATCTGATCAACAAAAGACATGAAAAATACCTCTGGGTTCCAATTATTGCGGCGATATACCACATGGTCATTCTTTTTCTTTCAGCCAGGTCAACCATATGGAATAATGCTCTGATTAAACTTATTGGCATTTCTATGATTCTGATAGTTGTGGGACTTTGGGATTATAGGAGTGAATTGGCCTATCGGCAAAAAAACAAAAGGGCGTTTGAGCTGTTTGGTGGTTCAAACAAAAGGGTTGTGGGCTTAAATGAAATTCTTTGGTGGATTGGAATGCTGGCCCTGTCGTGTATGCTGTTCGTACATGATTTTATGACTTACGGCAATGGCAAAGCAATGGATTGGTTGCCAGACTTTGGATTTGTCGAAGCAATGACACATAAAACAATTGTTGACGGAGAGACAGTGACTTGGGTGTGGGAGTTTGGTAGTTATCGTATTTTGATATACACCTTTATGATATACTTATATCTCTTTTTCTGTTGGTTGGGGCCGTTTATAAGCGGTAAAGGGCGTTCCTATAGACCAATAATAATAGTTCCGGTAGCGTTGAGCCTTCTCCAATTGGTTTTGATAATATCAAGACAATCGGAAAGTGGATTGAACAACCCAGATATAAGGTTATGGATAACATTGGGCTGCGCTTTATTGGCTGCCACTGTTTTTCTGTATAAATACAAACATTTAGTAATTGACTCCCCCCAAACAAACGTTAATGAAACCTAAATAGTAATCAATGGCAAAAAAATTTAAGAAAAAAGGAAAGGAAACAATTGAGTACAATAGATACAATCTTCCGGTACGAGTTGAAGTCAATGGCAAGGTAAAAGCATACTATGCGCACAATGACCTTGAAAAATACAGTTCACTCACTGACGATGAATACGAAAACTGGCTTTCGGATATAGGCAAAGAGCTAGGGGGTAAGGCCATAGAACTTTATCGTAACATGATAGGGAGCAATGACTATGATATCGATAAGAATGCATTATTGTGGATGTATGAGGCCAGCTATATAGGTCAAGTTCCACATTGTGCCCTTCAGTTTATAATGGACTGGCAAGGATTCCACCGTAAATTTCTTACGAAATTCCAAAAAGAAAGCATGTATCTGGAGGCCGTTGACATTCTGGTCAAAGAAATAGAAGCGGGAAATATTCCAAAGTAGTCCTACCTGGTATACTCAGAGTAATCTAGCGTAATACGTTCGTCGTGGACCACATCAACTATATCTGGGCGGTCACTGTTTGCGTTCCTCGAAAAAAGGTCTTTGCTAATGGGTTGTGCCGTTAAGGCCTGTTCCTCCAGCCCATTGAGGACCAATCTTTCCACATCAGCCTGTACCAAATCGTTTGATAGCCATTGTTCAACCTGGTTCCTGGCCAAAGTGACCACTTGTCTGTTCTGGCCTTGCCAGTTTTTCTTGTTGTGGATGTTGGCGTACATGCTTCCTGGTTCCGCTTCGCGTGTCAGTAGCGAAAAGGTTACAAGCTTTTGTTTTGAAATCGTGTATATTCCGGCCAAGCTCAATAGTTCCCCATCCCTGGGAGAAAAATAGAAAGGTACTTTATAATCTTTTGGTTTGCTACAAGTATGCGGCTCATAGAACCCGTCCAAGGGAACAACGCACCTACGGACCAGAGAACTTTTTGGATAGTAGGATTTTGGGTCGAACAGTTTTTCAGATTGGGCATTAAGGCCCTGGCCGGTTATCTTCCTTACTAGGGAGATATAATTGCTATCGTCCGCATTGATATCCGGCCGAAGCATACCCCATTTCATCGGAGTAATCAACTTGGGGCCCTCCTGGGGTATCACCCAAAAGTTGGGATGGTTATATCCGTTCGCATGGTTATAGGTGAGCTCTCCTATGGCCAGACCCTTTTCGGTCCTTGAGACCCCATAGTGAGCTTCAATCTCTTCTGCTTTTCGCGTTATCCTGGTGTTATAGCACATGATTAAAATTCTTTAGAAAATCCTTTACACCTTTAGTTACAACACCCCACACCATAAGTGTCATTTCCCCATCTACTACGATGGGCTTGAAATTGGGGTTTTCCGGTAATAAAGAAATTTTATCCTTTTCTTTTTTGATGCGTTTTACTGTGAGTTCGTTATCAATACAACATATGGCAATATGTCCACTTTTAGGTGTTATGCTTCTATCAACAACCATAACATCACCGTCATGGATGCCGGCGCCCACCATCGACTCTCCATGAGCTCTAACAAAGTAAGTTGCCTCGGCGTCTTCAACCAACAATTCTTCCAATGAAATCCGGTTTTCTATAAAATCATCTGCTGGGGATGGAAAACCGGCCGAAACGCCAACATCAAAAAATGGGAATGCTATACCATTACCTTTTTTGGCTTTATAGAAAGTAAACTTATCCGTTCTGATCACTTGCATTTTGCTTTCGGTATTTCGTTGATGTTCGTGGTGTATCTTGGCGAAAGGTGGTTCCTGTTCATCTTCCACTTTCTTTTAAGGTCTTGCCCTCCTAATTTAACGACATCATATCCGGAAAGCAAATTGATACGGTCCACTGCTTTCATAAGGGGCATATGTCTAGGGTCGGAGTTTTTGAATACGTTAAGTTGTTTTGCTTCGGAGGGCGTAAGCCCCATGACCATAATTCCGGCTTTTTTATAGGCAAATCCTTTCTTAAAAATAGCCTTTAGGCCGGCTATTGCATATGCTACAATCTCCAAACTGGAGTTTGTAGGATAAGGAAGCCTTATCACAGTGGAACGGCCATATTGTGGTACGTTTTCCCTAAACGGATTGGTTCGCACGAATACGTGGACCAGGTTACAATCAGATCCTTGTTTTCTGAGTTTGCTGGCGCAAACACTGGCATAGGTACTGATGCGTTCTTTGACATCTTCAAAATCCGAATAATCCTTATCAAAGGAACGGGTACAGGCAATACCTTTTTTGTTTTGGACTTCTTCCATCTGGATTGATGGTTTTCCCATCAAATCATGTTTAAGACGTAACCCGACTACGGTCATACTGTGCCTGACAAAATCATCGGGGAGCTGCACGAAATCATATGCGGTCCGAACGTTCTGGAGCTGGAGCATCTTTGTGTATCGCCCACCTATGCCCCAAACGTCACCGATTTTTAGCCATTTCAGTGCTTTTGTGCGCTTGATATCGTCATTCATCCAGTACACCCCTCCGGTACGCTCAGGAAATTTCTTGGCCACGCGATTGGCCACCTTGGCCAGGGCCTTGCTTGGGGCAATCCCTATGGATACTGGTATTCCCGTGGCCTGAAAAACAAATTTTTTTATCTTTTTTCCCATAGGATGCCAGGTTAAAGTAACTATCAAATCCTTTGAAATAGAGGAAGGATTCATCTATGGAATAGACTTCCACATCAGGGCAGTAACGCTGGAGTATGTTCATGACCCTACTGGACATATCCGCATAAAGTGCATAATTACTGGATTTCACGATGACCTTATGCCTTAATAGGAGCTGCTTGTACTCGAAGTATGGTGCGCCCATGGGAATATTCAATGCTTTCGCTTCATTGCTCCGGGCAATGACACATCCGTCGTTATTGGAAAGTACTACCACGGGCCTACCATTCAGAGATGGGTCAAAGACTCTCTCAGAGCTGGCGTAGAAGTTATTGCAATCGACCAGGCAGTAGAAATTATTCAATTTTATGAGTTATTAGGTGATTTTCCAAAATTATGGAATTATTCCAACGGTATACCTGTATGAGAATTGAATATTTGAAATTTCACAAGGTTGGGCATCGGATACGCCAGCTATACCGCACTTAAACAGGAAGGATTGTAGTAATACCCCCTCTTATTCAAGAAAACAGAAAGGGTAGGGGTCTATTGGCGTACCATTTTTCCATATTTCATAGTGGATATGGTGGCCAGTGCTTTTACCAGTACTTCCCACGTACCCGATAATGTCACCCTTATTTATGGTTTGGCCTTTCTCCACAACAAAAAGATACATATGTGCGTACCGGGTTCTAAAGCCATACCGATGTTCAATGAGCACCTGGTTTCCATATCCAGAATCTGACTTCTTGGTACGTTTTACTGTTCCTGAAGCTGCTGCATGGATTGGTGTCCCGGCCTTCGCCGATATATCAAGACCTAAATGTTGTTTGTCCTCTTTATCTATGGGATGGAAACGCATTCCAAAACCATCCGAAAACCGTTTGAGCTTTTTGGGATTAAGAGGATTTATAGTGGGAACATAGTCAAATGATTCGTTCTTCAGCGCGTCCTCTCCGATGATATCAATTAGTTTTTCTACATCGGATATCCCCTTGGAGAGAGTCAAGAACCTCGTAGCTAGGCTATCGCTGTACTGTGATTGGCATAACAGCGGAATGAATAAAAATATGATGCATATAGTGCGCAAATCAATTTAAGGTTTACAGTATTTCCACCCGTCCGTAGTCTTACGAAACACAAACCTTTTTTTGGCTTTTAGGTCATATTTTGACTCCAAAAAATAAAAAGGAGTCTCATCAGTGACCTCCAGTTTAGCGGTTACTTCGGCCACGTTTACCTGTGGGCGCTCTTGTATCTCCAGAACCTCACTAACCTTTCTTCGAGAAGTTATCACAAATTTCACGGAAGAACCGAACATGGCATTTCTACGGTAATTTGAATTGTAGTTCTTCGCTTCCTGGGAAGCTACTAAAAATTCATTTGCCGCTTCGGTAAAGGTAAGATGGTATAATTCCCCTCTCTGTTCAAGTTCGATAAATCCATTATCCGACAAAGACTCATAGTGGGTTTTATAAGCCTGCATATCCTCTTCCCTGAAATCGATGTATTTTGTTGTCAAGGGCACTACTTGGGTCAGTTTATATTCGTCCGGGCATTCCTCCAACATGCGCAAAGCCTTTTTATTGTTCAACTCCATAGGGTCATTACACGAGTGCAACAACCCCAAGGAGCATCCCAATAGCAAAAATAAACGGGCAATTGTTTTCATGATTCAATATTTAGGAGCGTTCAACTTCGGTCATGATTACATCGAAAACAAAATCAGGGTCGAAGCTTGTCCACTCTCCAATGATGGTACGCATCCCTTCGTCATCCTCAAATATTTCAAGATTGTCAATACTTATGCTTTGGAACACATCTTCTGTATTTCTGATAATAAGCCTAAAACTAGTGTTCGTTTCATCCTGTGCTGCAATGACGTAATCATTAAGTCCGTCCAGAGGGCCAACACCAGAATCGCACTGCTCGCCCACAAACTTCGTCTCGAAGAGTTGGTTTTGGAATAGGTAATTATCATCCCTAGCACATTCAGGAAATTGTGCCAATATGTCGAAACTGGCGTTTCCGTCCTCATTGAAATCAAAAGGCTCGCCTTGTGCTGTTATGGTCATGAATTCAAAAGACCTTTGGGATAAAGCTTCCGGGTCATTTGCCTCCAATTGTACTTGTGTTCCAAAGGCATTTGTTTTTGGCTCAAAGTCATCCGAATCATCACATCCGAAAACAAAAACTAACAACAGTAAATAAAAAGTCTTCTTCATGGTAAGGGATTTTTGGGGTTAACAATTATTGTCCATCGTTCTTATCGTTGGTAAATATTCCTTCAATAACACCTTCCACGCCGTTGCTATCCACAACGGTAATCGTGTAAGGTTGATTATCATACCATTCACTAGTACCTGTGGGAACGAAAGTATCGAAATAGAACTCGTGGAAGCCGTCACGTTTGACTCCAGAGGTAAAACTGGTTGTATAGGTCCTAAACTGCCCTTGTGTCGGATGGTTGGGCCTATTGTTTCGTACACGAATCCTGAAAATATCTGCGGAAGCCGATGGGTCGGTTTGGACGTCCATTTTTACCAATCCGTGGTAATCCCAATTACAGCCATTACCACAGCTTCGTTTATTATCGGCAAAGAACCATGTAAGTACAACGCTTATTTTCGGTCTGGGATTCATATCCACCTGCATGTTCTGTTGTTCTTCCTCATCCGTAGAGTTTGTGCCCGTCCACACGATAGGAAAATCTATATCATCATTTGCGGTAAAAGAAATATTGCTAAAGCCGTGTGGTATAGGAATCGGTTGCCCTTCTGTATAGGTTACGCCTTGGAAGACTATCGAACCCCTATCGGTGCCGTTGAATCCGAAAGAAAGAAAATAATCCGTGTTTGGATCGTGGCCATTGGTCGCATTCGCTGTTACGGCTATGTTGAACGGTTCCCCAGAAAGTTTACGGCCACTGGCCTGGGTCACCGAAAAGGTAAAGGGTTCAACATACTTTTCAAACTTGAATGAAATAGGGGCTTGTTTTGGAACATTGGAGGTTGACAGCCCATTGAATACAAGGTTGTGGTCTCCGTCACTGGTTCCTGTATAGACCATTTCAAAAGTTCCCACAGGCACTAAAAATTCGTCTCCGGGATTATACGTGTTACCATTGTAAACCAATGTACCCACACTGGCCCCGTTTTGGAATGATAGGCTATAACCGTCGCCCCCTATTCCAATTTCTTCAATTTCTCCCCTAATAATAACCGACTCACCCGTAAATCCACCTTGCTCATTAGAGGTAACACTAAGGGTATAATCTTTTTGTTTGACCTCGAAACTATCACTTGCATTGTCTGTAAAGTAGGTCGAATTACGCCCTACAAATTCAATGTTGGGTACACCAGGCTCTACCCCTGTTACCTTCCATTCGTTCGTGCCAACTACAACAGGATAATATGCGTTAGCATTTAGAGTGGTTCCGTCTGAATCCTTTACGGTTGCTGTTCCCTCCTCAAATCGAAATAGTGCTTCATAGGTTACTACTTCTGAATGTTCGGGAACATCAAAAGTAAGAGTGATTGTCGATTCTTCTCCAACGGTAATGGGAGAGGGGGCAATCCTCGCAGTTAGCTCAAATTGTTCTTGCCCAAACTGGAAGGTTTCTTCTGCTTCGTCACTAAAGTCCGTGTTGTTCTGGCCAAAAAACTTGACCTGAACATCTTCAGGGGAATCCGTTGATATATCCCATTCGGTTACGCCCACGGGTATGGAAATCATGGTTTCCTGTGGTACTGGATTCCCATTGCTGTCCAAGAACGTAAGGGATCCTTCCAAAAACTCATACATCAACTCGTATTCAACCGTTTCAACATGGTTGGGGGCGGTAACGGTAATAATTGCCTTGGCAGGTTCTCCAAAAGTCACGCCATCAGGTGACATCCTAACGGAAACTTCAAATTCTTCCTTTTGAATTGAAAAATCTATGGTTTCTGTGACCTTATTCCCATTATTGTCCTCTACGACAAATCGAAGCATTGTCCCGCCTGTACCATCCATTAAGGCTATAAAATCATATTCCCCTTTTTCAATATCACTTGCTTGTCCCAAGGTTATGGGTTCTTCCATATTAGCGGTTCCATCCTCCAGGGCAGGGTAAAGCGTTCCTTCGCTTTCAGGAAAGGAATAGGTGATTTTATATGTTAGCGTAGTGTCAGGACTATTTGAGGCAATCAAGAGAGTTACGGGTACGGGGGTTCGAAAATCCAATGTATTCATTGATGAAGTAGCCGAAACCTGTAAATCGGAATGTCTTACCGTGTATCTTATGGTTAAAGGCTGTTCCCTACCATCCTCGTCTTTGATAGTTCCATCGATTAGGTGGTCTCCAACGGATGCGGCCAAGTAACCAATCTCTACTTCATTGCCATCCAATGCTATCCATTCGTTAGTCGGAAGAGCAGCAATCGAGTCGCTGGCCATAAACACGCCATCACCTTCACGAAGGACGTACTTAAAGCTGAATTTTTGAGTGTCTGCGACACGCTCTTGGTCAATGATAAGCTTGGTTGGCTGCATAACATTGATGGTTGCAATACTGTCGTTTTCTACTGATGCTGTAAAATCAAAACTGGTTATTACGGTTGCTTCCTTGGTACAAGCAAAAAGGACCAAGAAAAGAAGAATAACGTGGGGTGTTATCTTTTTCATAATCATTAAGTGTTAAAGTGTTCGGTCTATATCATATACGTTTTACGTTCAAAATAAGATGTATCTCAATCCAACTCCGGCATATAGGGCAAATTCCCCCAAATCGCTGGATGGGTGGTAGTACTGGTTGACCTTTCCCAATAGGGAAAAGCTTTCACTCAAATACAGGTCCAGTTCTGCCCCGGCAAAACCCCCGTATAAAAACTCACTGGAATTGTCTACAATGGCACCGCCCTC
>NZ_CAKZYF010000106.1 GCF_937884665.1 uncultured Allomuricauda sp.
AATCGAAGGTCTATGTTTATCATTCAAGACTGATTATTTCATTATATTCAATTTAACACCTTGTAAAACAAATACTTATAGGGTGTTTTACTTTTTTGGCACGCTGTTTGGTATACTAGTTATGGAATGTAAATAGTTGCATTCGGAAACTTAAAACAGTAGGATATGAAAAAGTTAGTACTCATTTTAACAGGTGTTCTTTTTGGAACTTTTGGTACTATGGCTGCCCCAGTGGAAGCGGATGCTTTCTCGACCAGTACGTACCGCTACGGAAACTCCTTCATCTTTGTGGAAGGTGGCGTAACTTTTTCAGTATACCCAGATGGAGAGTTTGACTTTTACATTAATAATCAAGTTAATGTAGGTGTTGGGGCCCAAATTGGAAATGTTGGAATTACATTCAACTCCGGGTTCAATTATAATCCATTTGTCCAATATGATGATTACGGTGCTGTTGTTCAAGTTGAAAATATTCCGGTTTTCTATGACTTTTATGGCCGCGTGTCGCAAATTGGAGGTGTGGATATCTGGTACAGGAATGGAAGGGTAAGAAGAGTTGGTGGACTGAATATATTTTATAATGGTGGTGTTTTTAGTCACTACACTGGTTTCATCAATGTTTATAACAGACGTTATATCTATAGACCGTTTCACAGGTTCTTTGCACGACCAGCGGTTGGATTCTGTAATGTGTTCTACACGCCTTATAGAAGATACTATAGGCCGCTACGATATACCTATTATAGACCGTATCGAAACAATTATAGAAGGGCTTACGCTCGTCTAGGAAAAACATACAGAAATGATAGAGGTGTACGAAGAGCCAATATTTATAGAAATGATAGACGGGTCACCGTACGAAATAATGATGTCAGGAGAAATAGTGCAGTGCGGTCGAATCGCTCCGTGGAACGTTCCATTTCTAGGTCAAATTCAAATAGGGTTTCTAACGTAAACCGTAATGAAAACTTAAGAAGATCAAATGGTAAAACACGAAATAGTGTAAGCCGATCGGAAAGTACGGTGCGAAGAAACAGCAATGTAAATAGAAATAACAATAGCGTGAGTAGAACGGTTACCCAGCGTCAGGTTACACGAACTCCCAATACGAGAACTGTAAATCGTCGTCAGGTGACCACCACTCCAAGAAGTAAAACGGTGAACCGAAGTACGACCAGCAGAACGTACAAGTCACCGAACACCACAAAAAGGAGTGTTGCCAGCAGGAGCAATTCTTCAAACAGAAATGTAAAAAGGAACTCTTCGGCGACAGTCAAAAGAAGTACGGGAAATTCCACTTCTAGAAGAAGTAGCAGTAGTTCAAAATCAAGACGGAGTTCTAGAACAAGATAAAAAGGTAGTTTTTAGGTTGGTTAGTTGTTTACCCCGTGGTTGGATTTATCCGCCACGGGGTTTTTTGATCCCTAAATACTTCGGATGTGTAGGTTACTCCCGTTTTTTAAGCCACTTCGAAAGAATACCGGAAATATCTTCAGAGATTTCAAATCGATATAAAATCCCCAGATACATCACAACAATAATCGTCGATTTGAAAAGTATGCTGAGAACAGGGTGAAAATCAAAAGTGAATACACTAAAAAGTACTGCCAGCAAAAGTAAAGTGGCAAAGACTTTAAATGTGGATTTGGTAAAGGGTAATATCCCAAACTTCAGCTTTACAAATATCAGTTTGATGACATTAAAAATGCAAATGGAGATAAAACTGGCCAAAGCGGCCCCCTCCAAGCCATAAGCCGGAATAAGAAAAAGGTTCAAGACGATGGTCAATGCCGCTAGGCCGACACCAAAAAGCAATAGGGTTCTATAGTATTTGGAATTGTATAGAATAGAGTTGTTGTTCCCCAAAAGGGAATCGAACACCTTGGCCATCCCAATCAGAAAAACAATATAAAATCCATCGCGATAGGTTTCAGGTAACAAAAGATACAGGTCTTCCAAATTGAGCAGTATCAACAGGAAAAGGATTCCCGAAGCTATAAAAAGGGTCAGGGAGGTTTTTTTGTAAAGTGTTTCCAATCCAAAAAAATCACCTCTATTCAACAATTCAGCGGTCAGGGGATACGTAATCTGGTGCATTGCCCGAGATGGGACTATAATTACCGTGGCAATATAAACCGCAACCCCATAATATGCGACATTTTCAATTTTTACAAACTGATTTATCATTACCTTATCAATTTCTACTAAGACGGACGCCGCAGACCCACCAAGAATAATTAAAAGTGAGTAGGAAAGTACTTCTCTGATATTTCCTGGAACTACGTAGCGAAGCTTGGGCCTGGAAATCTGAAACGCATATAGCTTGATAATAATGGTTCTTAGGACATAGAGGCCCACCAAGAGTTTAAAGAAAACATCCAAAGAAAACAAGTCGAGATACAGAAAAAGAAGAAGAAGCATAACACCCAACCTACCGAAAACCTCTTTCATAAAGTTTCCAAAAACTGATTTCAGATGTACTTTGCACCAAGCGTAATACACTTCAAAATAGGCCATTGCGAAACCCACTAAGAAAACATACCACAAATAGTTCCTTACCACGGGATTGATTGTGGACACCAAATCCCCCAATAAATCCTGAAAAAAAGCAAAAAACAAAAACAGGGGCAAAATCCCTAAAAGTGGAATTACCAGCATTAAGAAAAGGAAACCCTCTTGCTCTGATTGAGCGTAATTACTATAAAACTTCACCATGGTATTATGGACACCAAAAGCCATTAGAGGCATAAGAATGGCCGCCGATGCAAGGATAAAAGTCACCAACCCATAATACGAGTCGGGTAGTATCTGGGTGTATAAAAAAATCGTGTTTACCGCACCAAATAGAAAACCCAAATATGTGGTGAAAACATTTTTTAAGGATTGTTTTAGGACAACTCCCATCGAATATAATTAGCCAAAGATTCGGTCAACACCCTTCTATGAAAACCCTTTATATGCTCAGGACTATAAACCAAATTGTTATTCTGATAGCGTTTAAACCAATCCAAAAGTACAGTTTTAATAGCTTCTTTAGAACCGTGCGCAAAAACTTCCCCCGAATTTGTAGCCGTTATCATTTGTCCAGCCTCCCAGTCTTTGGGGCCAATGCCCAAAATAGGTCTTTCCGCCTTAAAATATTCAAAAAGTTTGCCTGGAACTATGCCTCGGGTCTCTTCAGAATCAATTTCCAAAAGAAGTAAAATCTGGGATTTCTGCTGTAGTTCCAAAACTTCTTCATGGGGTACATAGCCCAAAATATCAACAAACTCCATAAGCTTGTGTTTTTTAAGTGCGGTCAATGCTTCCTCCCCTACTACACCAATAAGTTGAATTCGCAATTCTCGGGCAAAAAGCTCATCGTCGGCCACCAACTCTTGAAGGGCTTGCCATAAACTTTCGGGATTTCTACCCGTCAGCAAAGAGCCAATATGGGAAATGGTGAACTTGGAATCCAGTTCTTTGGTACTTGGACCATCATCAAAGCCATTCGTAATCGTTTTTATAGGGGTATCAGTCAGTTTTTCGAACTCAGCTTTCGTCGTTATACTGGTCACTATCAATTTATCTGATTTATCCAAGACCGCTTTTTCTAAATGTTCATGCTTTCTTCTAGACGATGGGGTCAACCGCAATTTTTTATGATATCCGATAGATGTCCAAGGATCTCTGAAGTCCGCGATCCATTCAATAGCATGTCTTTGTTTAAGACGCAAGCCAATAAGGTGTACACTATGCGGAGGCCCAGTGGTAATAATGGTTTTAATAGCTTCCTTTTCTATAAACCTGGATAGAAATGAAGTGGAGGGTTTTACCCATAATTTTCGTGCATCTGGAATAAATAAGTTACCCCGAATCCAAAGTAGCACTTTTTCGGTCCATGAAATGCTTTTGTCAGAAATGATTCCTGAACTAATGGTCTTGGTCTTTTTTTTGGACAACAAAGCGGCCCAAGCATAGGGTTCTTTGATAGGTCGTTTTAGGATGTGCAAGTCATCGGGAACTTCGTTCAAAAGCTCTTTATCGATTATCGGATAATCAGGATTTTCTGGTATATAGACAATCGGTGAAAAGTCGAACTCAGGCAGATACTTGATAAATTTGAGCCACCGCTGTACACCAGGTCCCCCTGCTGGGGGCCAATAATACGTTATGATCAAAACCTTTTGCATCAGGCTTCATTCACTTTTTTCCTTGATTTACGGACGAGTGGAAGGACCGAACTACCCAAAATAATCAGGACCAGGACAATACAACTCGCTAAACTAATTTGACTTCCCAATTGCACTACTTCTGGTTGAAATTGAAATACAATATCGTGTTGGCCCATGGGGATACGTAATCCCCGAAGTGCATAATTCACCCTAAACTGCTCCTGTGCCTTTCCATCAACGGTAACTTGCCAACCTTTGGGATAGTACATTTCAGAAAAAACGGCAAAACCTTCATTTTCATTTTCGGTACGATACTTTAAATAATTTGGGCGATATTCCAAAAGTTCAATGCGCGCCACGGAATCCATGGTAAACCTATGTTTCGTAAGTCTCGGATACTTTTTGGTATCCACTATGGCTTCCCGTTTTGAATCAAAGGACTTCAGCTTCTGAATTTCCTCATCCGGAGAACCAGCAGGTATGATCCGCTCCACGAACCAAGCGTTCCCATTTCTACCATCATTTATTGCAGGGACACTGTTTCCTTCTTCGTCTTGTTGAATGACGTATTTTACATTCAACATATCCAAAACCTCGGTATTGTTTTGATAGAGATGGTATTCGAACAGATCTTGGAGTCGTTTTGGTTTGGCAGCATGGTATCCCCCAATAGATTTATGGAAGTACGACGTCCGTGCACCATTTAGCCCTTCCTGCGGGTCAAAGACCCGAAAAGTCCCTGGGTCTTGTTGAATCGCTTTGTCCAACTGACTGGCTTGAAAAGGAGCATTTACTTGACGTTGTCTCACAAAATCGTCTTCATTTACATAGCGTTGGGCCACTCCTACCATATCAAATAGGACTAAAATGACCAAAGCTAGCGTAGCTATCGTTTTGTTGATTTTTTCTTTGACCAATAACCAGATAACAAATGTAGCGAGTGCTATGTAGATTACGGACCTCAAGGTATCGTAAATATAGACTGCCTCTCTATCCCTTTGAATCATGGAAATGAGTTCGTCACCAAAATACGTTCGATAGGTTTCGTCCCGCATTCCCGTGAAATCAAAAAAACTTTTCAAGAGAAAGATAAAAGCTCCCAGGGCCAGTACAATGAAAAAACTCCACTTGAGAGCATTCAACTTTGTTTTTCGTTTCACAGTATTCTTAAAAATTTCCCGAAGGCCCAGTATCCCCAGGATGGGGAAACAAAGCTCCAATACTACCTGAATGGAGGAGACCGCACGAAACTTGTTATACAATGGGAAATAATCGATCATGAAATCCGTAAGCGCCGGAAAGTTCTTTCCCCAAGAGAGTAACAAAGAAATTAGGAATCCAAAAGCCAACCACCATTTATGCTTGCCCTTCACCAAAAATAGACCGAGAACAAATAAAAAAAACACAATAGCACCTACGTAAGCCGGTCCCGCCACTATGGGTTGGTCCCCCCAATACAGGGGCAGGCCGCTTGAGAACTCCAAAGCTTTGCTTGAGGACAATCCCTGCCCTACCAGATATTCGTAGGACTTGGAATCCCTTCCCAAATCCTCATTTCCCGACCCTCCGAACAACCTCGGAGAAAACAAATTCAAGGATTCGGCGATACCGTAACTATATTGGGTAATATAGTCCCTATCCAATCCGCTGGAAACTACTTTTACGCTCCCATCAGGATTTAAGGTCAACTCCGATTTTCCCCGTGTGCTCCAGTCTGCATATTCTTTAGTGGCCAACAATCCGGTGGCGTTGGTAGCAATCGAAAGCGCCACCGCGAAAAGCAAAATGCCTACCGATAATACATAATGCTTCACTTCTTTTTTCTTGATGGCGTAGAACAGGTGCACCAGTCCCAATACCAATACCAAAAGCATAAAATAATACGTCATCTGGTAGTGGTTGGCACTAATCTCCAAGGCCATGGCCAAAGCGGTTAAACTAAAGCCCAGCACATATTTTTTTCGAAAAACAAGAAGTATTCCCCCTAAAACCATAGGAAAATAGCCGAGCGCGTGAGCTTTTGCATTATGTCCCACACCTAAAATTATTATCAAATAGGTGGAAAAACCAAAAGCGAGGGCACCTAAGATAGCCAGTCGAAACTCGACTTTAAGTGAGAGCATCAAGATGTAGAAACTGATGAAATACAAAAATAAGTAGTCAGCAGGCCTCGGTAAAAATCGAATCAATCGGTCTAATTTCTTAATGTAATCATGTGGATAATTAGCTCCCAACTGGTAGGTAGGCATTCCACCAAAGGCACTGTTGGTCCAGTACGATTCCACACCGGTCAATTCCTTATAATCATTCCTTTCTTTGGCCATTCCTTTGTATTGGGCAATGTCAGATTGGAATATCGCCTTACCCTGAAGTACCGGGTAGAAATAAACCAAAGCAACAAGAATAAAAAAAAGGATGGCCCCAAGATGGGGAATAGCATATTTTGGGGATAGCTTCATGAATAGAATTTGAAACGACAAATATTAGTCAATTTCTTCAAAATCTATATATTCTCCAACTTTTTTTGAAGGGTTCGATTTTCGGGTTGGTCTTTTGAAAACGGATGTTTCACCTTCTTTTGATGAACTTCCATTTTGATGGTCGTACGGCGAAAATGTTCCGCCAAACTTTTCCTGGGTCTTCTTCATCGCATACCCAAATAATTTGGGGGCCAACCACCTTAAAAGCAATTTCATAGCATAATATACTAATATGAGAAGTAAAATCGTTTGTATTAAAACCATGTAACCCAACTATTGCATCAAAATTACCTAGTTAGTCCGTCCAAAGGCAATAAAGTATCTTAAAAAAGTATTAAAAAGTTATATGGATATCCCGCATTCACTTCTCAAAGCCCTTGTTTTTCTGTTGATACCGTACTTCAGTACGGCACAATACACAGATGTCATCAATTCGAACAGACCGGGACGGGCCGTAAGTGCTTATGCGGTTGGAAAAAATGTGGTTCAAGCTGAATTTGGATTGTTATATGAACAACAAGATGACGCGAACCTAAATTCTGACTCCAACATTTTCGGAACAGACTTTTCAATTCGCTATGGCTTACTGTTTGAACAACTAGAAGTGGTATATGAAGGTTCTTTCATCAATCAAAACATAACCTTCATTGATACCAATTTGGAAGATACACGCACGGACTTTTCAAGAAATCGCGCAGGCCTCAAATATTTGGTCTTTGACCCATTTAAGGACCCTGAAAAGAACAAACCCAATTTATACAGCTGGCGGGCCAATAATGTTTTCCAATGGAAAAATTTAATTCCGGCGGTATCCATTTATGCAGGTGCCACCTTTAACTTGGGAGAAAATCCTTTTTTTGTGGATGTCCCAACAGTTTCCCCACGGGTAGCAGTTGCCACCCAGAGCCGACTTTCTCCACGATTCGTCTTAATTTCCAATGTGGCATACGACCGGATTGGAACCGATTTTTCCCAATGGAGTTATGCCGTTTCTTTGACCCATGCGTTTCGCAACCCGAAATGGAGCGTATTTTTTGAAAATCAAGGTTTTTTTGGAGGAGTTTCCAATGATATGCTTTTACGAACTGGCGTCGCTTACCTCATAAACCAGGATTTACAAGCTGATTTTCATTTAGGTTCTAATTTTAAAAACGACCCCTCCCGGCTTTTCACCGTACTTGGGTTTTCATACCGACTCGATTTTCATAAAGATGAGCTTGTTCCCATTGAAAATCAAAAACCTACGAACAATAAGAAAATAAGCAGACAAAACTTCAAGAAAAACAGAAGGAAGAAGAAGAAAAAGAAGGATTTCTAAGTTTTGTACACTCCACTTTTCTACTGATTATAATATTCCTATTATTGGACTTTCAAAATCGAGTCCATGGTAACAATTTACAGGGTAGAAGACAAGGCAGATTTAAAGCGTTTTGTAAAATTTCCTTTCAGCCTTTATAAAAAGTCTCCCTATTGGGTTCCGCCAATAATCAACGGTGAGATGGAATCCTTCAATCCAAACAAAAATCCGGTATTTGAAAATGCCGAAGCCACCTTTTTTCTTGCCTTAAAGAATGAAAAAGTCGTGGGCAGGGTGGCGGCGATAATCAATTGGCTTGAAGTAAAAGAGCAAAGAATACTTAAAATGCGATTTGGTTGGTTTGATTTTGTAGACGATTTTGAGGTGTCCAAAGCCCTGTTGGATAAGGTTTTTGAAATAGGAAAAGAAAACATGCTTGCATATATGGAAGGGCCCGTTGGATTTTCCAATTTGGATAAAGTTGGTGTACTTACTGAAGGTTTTGACCATATCGGTACGATGATCACCTGGTATAATCATCCCTATTATAAATTGCACTACGAACAATATGGCATGGTCAAGGAAAAAGAGTACCTGGAAAACAAATTCCTCGCGGCAAAAGCCGACCCAAAACTGTTCTATAAGGCAAACCTTTTAATCAAAAAAAGATACAATCTTCGTGAAAAAAACTTTACTACGAATAAGGAGATTATGCCCTGGGTTGACAAAATGTTTGACTTGTTCAACGAAACTTATTCCAGTTTATCCTCTTTCGTAAAGATAACTGATGTACAAAAAGAGTATTTTAAAAAGAAATACATCAGCTTCATCAATCCAGAGTACATTAAGTTTGTGGTGGATGCAGAAGATAACTTGGTAGCATTTGCCATTGTTATGCCGTCTTTTTCGGAAGCTTTGCAAAAGGCCAAAGGGAGACTATTTCCTTTAGGTCTATTTCATCTGCTAAAGGCTAAAAAAAATAGTAAGGATGTAATTTTTTATTTGATAGGAATTCATCCAAGTTACCAGAACAAAGGAGTTACTGCCATAATCTTCAACGAATACTACAAGGTTTTTCAACAACGAGGTATTGTAAATTGCATACGGACCCCGGAGCTGGAAGAGAACATTGCCATCCGACAAATGTGGAAAAACTTCGACCCTGTGACACACAAACGAAGAAGAACCTATCGATAGGATTTATGAGTCTTATATTAAGGAGATGAATTACGATCGATTGTGAATCCAGAATTAAAAACCCATCTTGAAGCCGTTCTTGGTTCTAAGGTTTTACGGTATAAATCTGTTAGCGGCGGTGATATAGCCAACGCCTATGTCATTGAAACCGCCACGAATCCTTTTTTTGTAAAAACCTCCTCGAAGCCTTGGGCAGAAAAACTTTTTAGGTCTGAATCAAGAGGTCTGAAACAATTAAAGGCGACGAAGACCATTAAGGTCCCTCAAGTATATGCCGAAGGTGTTTTGGACCCAATTGGATATTTGGTTCTCGAATTTATTGAAAGTAAGCGACCGAGTTCAAAGGATTTTGAGCACTTGGGTCAACAGTTGGCGGCATTACATCAGGTTCCCCAACCCAACCAATTTGGTGCCCCAATTGATAATTATATTGGACATTTGCCACAGAGCAATACGATGAAAAGTAGATGGGCCACCTTTTATGTTGAACAGCGATTACTTCCACAAATTCATCTGGCCCAAAACAAAGGGCTCTTAAAAAGTGAAACTATGCCTTCAAAAGCTAAAATGGAAGAAATATGTTCTTACATTTCTGGGGATGTAATTCCCTCTCTTTTGCATGGCGATTTATGGGCAGGAAATTTTTTGATTGCTTTGGATGGAACCCCTGTACTAATCGACCCCAGTACCTATGTTGGACATTCAGAAGTCGATTTGGCGATGAGTCGGTTGTTTGGAGGATTTGGCGCTTCCTTTTACGATGCCTACTATGAACTGATTGCACCCCATCCCGAACAAAAAGACCTTATATCAATTTATCAGCTATATTCTCTATTGGTCCACCTGAATCTTTTCGGAAGTTCTTATAAGAATTCCGTCCTGGGCATCATCAACAAATACTTTCGCTAAAAAAGGGATTACTCACCCATTGCCGCTGCAACCGCTGCAGAAAGGCGTTTATAAGTGCCATTTTGCAATCTTTCCCGTATAGCAGAAAAAGCATCCAGCGTTTCCACAATGTCTTGCATGGTGTGTGTCGCCGTGGGAATCATCCGCAAAAGAATCAGTCCTTTTGGGATTACTGGATACACAACTATCGAACAGAATATTCCGTAGTTTTCCCTTAAATCCTTAACCAAAGCCATGGCTTCAGGAATGCTACCGTTCAAATATACCGGGGTAACGCAGCTGGAAGTGGTTCCAATGTCGAAACCTCTTTCTTTAAGACCATTTTGAAGTGCGTCCACATTTTCCCAAAGCTTCGCCTTGAGCTCGGGCATGGTGCGCAACATATCCAGGCGCTTCAACGCTCCCTTAACATAAATCATGGGTAATGATTTTGCGAACATTTGGGAACGCAGATTGTATTTTAAATAATCGATGATTTCCTTATCGGCGGCCAAAAATGCCCCGATTCCCGCCATGGACTTCGCAAAAGTGGCAAAATATACGTCTATATCATCCTGAACTCCCTGTTCCTCGCCAGCTCCAGCACCTGTTTTTCCGAGTGTTCCAAAACCATGCGCATCGTCAACGAGCAGTCTGAATTTAAATTTTT
Source organism: uncultured Allomuricauda sp. (assembly GCF_937884665.1). Taxonomy (GTDB): domain Bacteria; phylum Bacteroidota; class Bacteroidia; order Flavobacteriales; family Flavobacteriaceae; genus Flagellimonas. Next base: position 10,687 of record NZ_CAKZYF010000106.1, read on the forward strand.
CTTTTAACGCGACAATTTCCCTCAGTTTCCCTTGTTCTCCGCGCATTCCAAAAACCCCTTCTGAAATGACAAGAATACCACCCCCCGTTTCTTGGGCCATTTTTGTGGCACGTTCCAAATTCTTCTCTAGACTTTCTACATCATTGTGCTTAAAAGTAAAGCGTTTTCCCACATGTAACCGAACACCATCTATAATGCAGGCGTGACAGTCAACATCATAAACAATTATATCATCTTTGGAGACCAAAGCGTCTATGGCAGACATTATTCCTTGATATCCAAAATTGAGGAGATACGCGGCTTCCTTGTTGACAAAATCTGCCAATTCTTCTTCCAGTTGCTCATGATAATCAGTATGCCCACTCATCATGCGGGCACCCATAGGATAAGCTGAACCATGTTGATATGCGGCATCACCATCCACTTTTTTCACTTCGGGAAGATTCGCCAATCCCAAGTAGTCATTCACACTCCAAGTGATTACCTCTTTCCCGTGAAATTTCATTCTGTTGGAAATAGGTCCTTCCAATTTCGGGAAAACAAAATAACCTTCCGCCTGTGAAGCCCATTTTCCCAATGGACCTTTATTCTCAATAATTCTGTCAAATAAATCTCTCATCTACCGCATAGTTGGTTCAAGTGCAAAAATATATATTTTTGGCTAGCCTGCATAATTGAAAAATATTCCATAAAAAAACGACAATGATTGACATTGTCGCTAAATATCTGATGATTGCAGTGTCTACTTGACGTACTCAATCTTTTTTGTAACATCATTATTCTGTAAATCCAAGAATCCTTGGTTTTCCATCCACTCATTACTGTATACCTTGCTCATATAGCGTGAACCATGGTCTGGAAATACCACGACCACATTGCTGTCTTCCGTAAATTCACCTTCCATATCCAGCTGATATATAGCTTGGACCGCAGCTCCGGTGGTATACCCCCCAAAGATACCTTCTGTTTTGGCCACCTTTCTGGCCATGTGGGCACTGTCCGCATCGGAAACCTTGACATATCTATCAATCGCATTGAAATCGGTGGCATCCGGAATTAGATTTTTACCTAGTCCTTCTATTCGATATGGATAGATTTCGTCACGATCAAACTCGCCAGTTTCATGAAATTTCTGAAGCACCGAACCGTATGCATCCACTCCTAAGACACGAACATTTGGATTTTGTTCTTTAAGATATCTGGCGATGCCAGAAATGGTGCCTCCAGTTCCACTGCAAGCCACTAAATGGGTAATTTGCCCTTGGGTCTGTTCCCATATCTCTGGCCCTGTAGTTTTGTAGTGCGCTTCAATATTCAATTCGTTGAAGTATTGATTGATGTATATGGAATCGTCTATCTCGCTGTGCAAGCGCTTCGCAACCTCATAATATGACCTCGGGTCATCTGCGCTGACATGGGCTGGGCAAACGTACACTTTGGCCCCCATGGAACGAAGCATATCAATCTTATCCGGTGATGACTTGGAACTCACTGCCAAGATACAATCATAACCTTTTACAATACTTACCATGGCCAAACTGAATCCAGTATTGCCAGAAGTCGTTTCAATTATAGTACTGTTTGGTCCTAAAATCCCTTTCCGCTCTGCTTCTTCAATAATATAGGAAGCTATTCTATCCTTCGCCGAATGCCCTGGATTAAAAGCTTCCAGTTTAGCATAGAAATTACCGGTCAAAGGCTCTGCGATTCGGTTGAGATGGACTAAGGGAGTACTTCCAATTAAATCAAGGATATTGCTGTAGGCATGTATCGACTTCTTCATATTGGTTTAGATAAGGGATGCCTTTTGATATTTCAAAATTCATCGGTGCAAAAATAGTATTTTTTCCTTTTATGGGGTTTTTCTTTCCAAATCCAGAATAAAGGCATATTCCTTTGCCGTTTCCTTTAAGGATTCGAAGCGTCCTGATGCGCCACCATGACCCGCTTCCATGTTGGTGTCCAAAAAGAGAAGATTGTCATCAACCTTGAGTTCACGCAATTTGGCCACCCACTTGGCAGGCTCCCAATATTGGACTTGGGAGTCGTGCAGTCCGGTGGAAACGTACATATTGGGATAGGTTATGGGCTCCACATTATCGTAGGGCGAGTAGGATTTCATATACGTATAATACTCCTTTTCGTTAGGATTGCCCCATTCATCATATTCCCCGGTGGTCAAAGGAATCGACTCATCCAGCATCGTGGTCACGACATCCACAAAAGGCACTGCCGCTATGACACCATGGTATAGCTCAGGGGCCATATTGACCACAGCCCCCATTAACAGACCTCCAGCTGAACCTCCGCTGGCATAAAGATGTTGTGGACTGGTGTAGTTTTCTGAAATCAAAAACTTAGAGCAATCAATAAAATCCGTAAAGGTGTTCTTCTTTTTTAAAAGCTTACCGTCTTCATACCAAGGTCTACCCAAATATTCTCCTCCTCGGATATGGGCAATGGCATAGATAAATCCTCTATCCAGCAAACTCAATCGAACAGATGAAAAATAGGGATCAATGGTACTTCCATAAGATCCATAGGCATATTGTAAAAGTGGACTTGTGCCGTCCATGGGGGTATTTTTGTGATACACCATGGAAATAGGAACTTGGACGCCATCCCGGGCAGTGGCCCAAACCCGTTGTGTACGATAGTTGTTCTTATCAAATTTTCCACCGAGCACCTCCAATTCCTTCAATATTGTTTTCGTTTTATTTGCCATGTCGAAATCGACTATGGTGTAGGGTGTGCCCATTTCATTGTAATAATAGCGAAATGTTCCCGTATCGAAGTCCAGATTTACGGATGGGCCAGCAACATAGGTTTCACTTTCAAAAGGCAAATAGTATTCTAGGGATTTGTCCCAACGCGCTATTTTCAGTTCGTTCAGACCGTTAGTACGTTCAGATAGCACGTAATATTCTTTAAAAATATCAACATCCTCCAACAACACGTCTTCGCGATGGGGCACAAATTCCTGCCAATATTCGGATTCAGTAGTGTCCACAGACGTCCGCATTAGTTTGAAATTGGTGGCTCCGTCCTTGTTCGTAAGCACATAAAAACTATCTTGAAAATGGGATATAGCGTATTCCAAACCCCTTTTTCTAGCTGAAAAAACCTTAAAATCCCCATCGGGATTATCCGCTTTTAATGTTCGATACTCCGTGGTGAGCGTGCTCACTGAGCCGATAATCAAATACTCCCTGGATTTAGACTTATATACAAAAGTGCTGAAGGTATCATCCTCTTCGTGGAATACCAATTCATCTGCTTCTGCGGGAGTGCCCAATCTGTGCTTATAAATTTTATCGGCGCGAAGGGTTACCGGATCCTTTTTTGTATAAAAAAGTGTCTGGTTGTCGTCCGCCCAAACTGAACTTCCCGTAGTATTTTCGATGGTATCCGAATAGATTTCCCCAGTTTCCAAGTTCTTTATTTGAATGGTATACTGCCTACGAGAAACCGTGTCCACCGCAAATGCGGCCAATTTGTTATTAGGACTGATGGAAATTCCCCTTAAGTTGAAAAAATCATGTCCCTCCGCCATTCTATTGACATCGAACATGAGCTCATCTTTATTGTCCAAAGTATCTTTACTCCTATAGTACATCGGATATTCCTTTCCTGTCTCGTACTTGGTCTTGTACCAGTATCCGTTCAATTTGTAAGGCACTGAAGAGTCGTCTTCTTTTATTCTGGATTTCATTTCTTGGAAAAGGCTATCCTGAAAATCTTTGGTATGGGCCGTCATTTTTTGATAATATGCATTTTCAGCATCCAGATAGTCCAAAACCGCTTGGTCTTCTCGATTGTTCATCCAATAGTAGTTGTCAATTCGGACATCACCATGCTTTTCCAAGGATTTGGGAATCTTTTTGGCCACAGGTGGCTTTATTTCCATAGAAGTAGTATTTGTGCAAGAGCGGACAAAAGTAAGACAGAAAATCAAAAATAAGATAAGTGGTCCATTAAGTTTCATTAGATTGAATTTTGCGTAATTTACTACTTTTGAAGTAGAAAATCTTTAAGCAAAAACTATGTTTGGTGATTTAATGGGCATGATGGGCAAATTAAAGGAAACCCAAGAGAAAGTACAGGCCACCAAAGAGCGAATGAACACGGTATTGGTTGAGCAAAAATCTGCTGATGGACTTGTAAGGGTGACCTTGACGGCAAATCGGGAGATAAAATCCATTGAGATGGATGACACATTATTGGAAGATAGGGAACAACTCGAGGATTATTTGGTGCTTACTTTGAACAAGGCCCTAGAAAAAGCCACGGAAATCCAAGAAACTGAGTTAGGTGCGGTGGCAAAGGAAGGAATGCCCAATATTCCTGGGATGGGCTCTCTTTTCAAGTAGCGCCCTTGGATTCAACTAATTTCCTGCAGGGTTTTTAGCAGTACGGCGTGCATTTCATCCGTGTAATCCAAATGGGTGACCATGCGAAGTTTCCCTTGGCCCATTCCAATAATGGAAATTTGCTTTTTTGCCAGTCGGTCCAAAAAGTCTTTTTCTGAAATCTGGGATTCGTCCAATTCAAAAATAATGATATTGGTCTCTACAGGTTCTACTTTTTTTGTGTACGGTTGTTGTGCCAACACCTGTCCTATTTCGTCCGCCTTTTGATGGTCTTCCTTCAAACGACCAATATGGTTATCCAAAGCATATATCCCCGCAGCGGCCAAGAATCCAGATTGTCGCATACCGCCACCAAGAACTTTACGTATCCGAAGTGCGCTATCAATCAATGTCTTATTTCCCACTAAGACAGAGCCTACGGGACAGCCCAGGCCTTTGCTCAAACAAACACTTATGGAATCAAAGAGTGCCCCGTATTTTTTCGCGTCCTCTTCTTTTTTGACCAAGGCATTCCAAAGCCGGGCACCATCTAAATGATATTTCAGACCATTTGTAGCGCAGACTTCTTTGATTTTTTCCAACTCGGTAAACTCCCAACAAGCTCCACCTCCCTTGTTGGTCGTGTTTTCAATGCAGACCAGGCTAGTTAAAGGACTGTGATAAAAGTCGGGAGGATTGATCGATGCTTCGACCTGTGACGCTGTCATCATACCACGATGGCCATCCACCAACTTGCAGGAAACCGAACTGTTAAAGCTCACCCCACCTCCTTCATAATTGTAAACGTGGGCATATTTATCGCAAATAAGCTGATCCCCGGGTTGGGTATGCAATTTAATGGCCGTTTGATTGGTCATCGTGCCACTGGGGAAATACAAGGCGGATTCCATTCCAAAAAAATCGGCTACCCTTTCCTCCAACGCGTTTACAGAAGGATCATTTTTAAAAACATCGTCCCCAACGGGAGCCTTCATCATGGCAGCCAACATGCCAGGAGTGGGTTTGGTGACGGTATCACTGATAAGATTAATTTCCATTTCAAGGCAAAATATAGGGCAAATATCAACCTGAAAAAATAAATTTCAATTTAAAGCAGCGTTTTTTCTCCGGGAGTTTGCCTAAGCTATCCCCTAACAAGCTTGGGAAGTATGTAGTCTGAAAGGATTTTTTCCGGCTGTCTCAACAACTGGCCCTTTCTGTAGTTCCCAGAAGTTATCACCACAACGGTATCCAATTCAGGAAGAATAAAAATATATTGCCCGCCATTGCCCCTGGCTTCCACTGAAGAAATTGTTTTCCCATCGATTTCATAGGGCTGGTGCCACCAAAAATAGCCGTACTCATTTTTGTCGGATACATTTTCCAAACGGGTGTGTTTTTCGAAAGAGGCGTTGACCCATTCCTCCGATAGAATCCGTTTTCCTTCCCAAACTCCTTTATTCATGTAAAGTTGCCCTAGCTTCAGCATATCCCTTGGGGTCAAATACAGACCTCCCCCGAAATATGGGATTCCCGTATCATCTGCGTTCATAATGTAATTTGTGATACCTAAAGGAGCAAAAAGCTTCTCTTGTATGTAGAATGAAAGAGGTTTTCCCAAGCGTTCATTCAAATACACCCCAGATAAGAAAGGATCGGCAGACTTATATCGCGTTGTTGTCCCCGAAGCGTGGGCCAGCGGAGCTTCCAATACCGTTTTTAGCCAATTGTCTGACTCTTGATACGTACTTTCATAGACATTGATTCCAGAACGCATCGTCAATAGATCGACTAGGCGGATATTGGATTTTTCTTCGTCTTTAGTATATTGATATTTTGATGGCAAATGTGGATAAACCTTTTGTTCCACATTTTCTATTATTCCATCGTCAATGGCGATTCCGATAATGGTAGAACCCCAACTTTTTGCTGCGGAACGCATGTCATGTGGTATTTCAGAGTTAAAACCGTTGAAATAGACTTCGTACGTAATTTGCCCTTTTTCTGCGATGATCACACACTCCGTTCCTTCTAGCGTGTTGTTCAAAACATCTTTTTCCAATTCTGGAAAGGATAAAGGTTTGCTCGCTACTTTCCAGCCATCCGCTTTCAAAGAATCTTTTTTGCCTAAAATTACCTGTTGTTCTGTATTCTCTTCCGCTTTTTTGTAGGTAATTGAGGCAACGGTAAGGTCTCCGAAGCCAATGTCCATTATGATTTCAGAATTCTTTAGCAAGCCTTTATAATCAAGTCCTGTTTTATAATCCGTAAAAGAGATGGAATCTTTCTGCTTCTTAAATTTCATACACCACAAGGTGCCCAGAATAGGATATGCTGGATACTCTTCCTCATTTTCATCCACTCCTCTTATTTCAAGTTCATAGGCTTGTGGTTGGAGATAATGAATTTTTGAAATATCCCATACTCCCGTGTACCCTTCTTTATCTTTTCTGAGAACGATTGGGTAAAAATCCCCATTTAGTCGCATAAAGCCTGATATTTTGGTCTTATCCGAACTGAGCTCTCCCGTAAAAACCAATTTAGGGGACAATGAAAGGTTTATTTGAGTTCTAAATCGAAATGCCTCATCAAAAATTATGTGGTCGTTCGAAACTTTGAAGTGGCCTTTTCCATTTTTCTCGGTATTGACCGTTACCCTAAAATTAAAAGGATTTTCATTCTCGGTTTTCCCGGTCCATTCCCCAATGTAGGTTTTAAGATTTTGTTGGCTATATCCGAAAAAAGTAATAAAAAATAAAAAGGATAGTGTACAAAGTGGTTTTGACATTTTACTAAAATTTGAGTAAGGAGTCTTTTTTTAAATCGCTGTTACAGTTTTTAGTGAATTCCAAAAAAGTTTTATACGACACAACCGAAATAGGAAGCGAAGTAAATGAACAAAGATGATTCACCGGGCAAATAGGGCCTATTGGCCTATATTCCAAATCAGCAAGGATTGCGGCAGGCATATCGATGCCTACGGGATACAGGTCCAAAAACAGCTATTCCATACAATCCATTCCGATAGGAGAACCATCCGGGATTTTGGGAGCGGGAATCACTTTAAAAGTGGTAGGGGCCTTCAGAAAAGCATCTATTCGTCTTACCATTTCCTGAGATATGGCGGTTTTGCCATCACTTAATAAGTCGGTCTTGATTTGCTTCAGATGTTGAATTGCCAAACCGTTTACCTGGGGATGTACCTTCGTATGTGCCGCCAAATTTTTAATATGGTACAGCACCCTAAAGTTGATGGTTTGCTGTACTTCGGAGAGGTAAGGGTCGCGATGCCGTTTCTGAATGGTCTTATCCGTTAGCAATTTGAGTACGTCAGGCAATCCCAGTTGACTGGCATCCACACTTTTTTGTTGAATCAAACGCGACGCCCTTTCCGGATGCAGAAGCAATCCCAAAGTCATATCTGAAGCGGTTTCAGCCGCTGCCAACGCATCAAAAGATACACCTGTCCTTCCTTTAAAGGACTCCCGGCCTCTTCCGTGTCCAATGGCACGCGGTGGAAAAAGTTCAAGCTTGTTTTTAGGAATCGCAATTTCTGAAGCATCCAAGGTGGTCAGTATGGATTCCAGAGCAGTCTCTTGATTATTTGCATTGATGGGATACACCGTACGCTGACCATCTCCTTTTACCGTGTAGTTGTAGTCCAAGCCACCAACCAACTTGGCCAGGGCCTCTGTTTGATATCGGTGAAAGAAAAATAGTGGGGCAAACACATCCTCCAACGTAGAGTTGGCCTCACCGGAACGGATATTGTCCATGGAAAAATTGGAAATCGCCACCTTTCGTATTTGTAGCACTTTTTCCAATTCCTGCGAGGCACTGGCGCCATTATCCCAAAGATGGCCATAGGCATGGGCGCCGCCCATTGGTCTGGCATCTTGATCAGAGATGTACCGAAGTCCATCGTCCTGAGCTTTTTTCAAAATGGCGTTCAACCCTTCCTTCTCGGTAGTTCCGGATGGAAAATCGGCATAGGAATAGGCAACGGTAACCTTATCCCACTCCCCTATCCCAATATCATAAGCATTGGAAAAATCGATAGTGCCCTCATTTAATTCGAACTGGGGATGCGGATAATCCATTACGGATGCTCTATTGTTTGTGCTTGCGGCAAAATTATGTGCAAAACCCAAGGTGTGCCCTATTTCATGAGCGGATAGTTGTCGGATTCGCGCTAAAGCCAAGTCCAACATCGGTTGATAATTGTCATCGCGTTCTGCGAAAGGTTTGTTCATCAAAGCTTGGGCAATCAAGAAATCCTGGCGAATGCGCAAGCTACCCAGACTTACATGACCTTTGATTATTTCTCCGGTACGCGGATCGGTGACACTACTTCCGTAACTCCAACCCCGCGTGGATCGGTGTACCCATTGGATCACATTGTAACGTACATCCAATGGGTCGGCATCATCGGGAAGAACTTTTAGCTGGAAACCATCCTTGTAACCAATGGCCTCAAATGCCTGGTTCCACCACCGACCGCCTTCCAAAAGTGCCGATCGGACCGGTTCTGGAGTTCCATTGTCCAAATAATAAATAATGGGTTCTACGGCTTCACTGATATCTGCATTCGGGTTTTTCTTTTCCAATCGATGTCTTCTGACAAAACGTTTTAAAATAGGTTCTTGAACAGGAGTGGCGTAGTCGTAATAGGCAAAGGGATACGAACCACATCTCGGGTCAAAAACCCTTTTCTTGTAGCCATCATCCGGTAATTCAATAAATGAATGATGCTGGGCCACTGTCACCAAATTTGGATTTGGGGCAACCGAGCGAATCCAATCCCCCTCAGGTGTCCCTTTAAAGGTCAAGGTCACATCGAACTCCACATTTTTTGGAAATGCTTTAGTTCTTTCAAAAGCAAAGGCACTTCTGGATTTATCCAACTTGTAGGACCCTTGCTTTCTACTTTTTAATCGACTTGAGACACCATGGGCATCCCGCAGCAAGAAATCAGTTATATCGATTAAGTAGCGTCCTTTGGATTCTTCTGCCACAGGAAAACCAAAAAGTACGGATTTGGCAAAAGCCTGTTCCACAGATTTCTTCTCCAAAACGTTTTTCGTCAACGCCCTAAACTTAAGATTGGGCTGTACCAAGAGTAATTTGTTCCCAGCTTTTTTAAAGTACACCAACTGCTCATTACCCAATTGACCGCGGTCCAACCCAATATCGTTACTTCCAATTCCACTGCTCAAAGAATAGACGTACAGAAACTCTTTTTCTAAAGATTCGACTTCCAAATACATTTTATCCGTAGTATCATCATAGTAATAATCGAAGAATCCGTCAAACTTTTGATAGTTCTTGGTCTTATCAAAGGTTTGTGCAAAAAGAAGTCCAAAAGAGAAAAAAAAGAAAAGTGGAATATAGGTTTTCATAATGTTCAATTATCTTCTAAAAATAACCAAAAACTGAAACTTTCATCGGTTTAGAAAGTAGGTGGCCTACAAAAAAATGATTCGCATTAAATTATCCTTAAATTCAGATATTGATTGCCAACGGGCTGTTTTTTTATGGATATACCATTGATTTTTCGTTAAAAATCCATTAATTTTTCATTTCAGATGAAAGCCAAGCCAAAAAACTCCCTTTTTTCTTCATATCCTCAAAAACCTGAACTTTTTGACGAGGTTTTTGAAGAAGGTGGAAACATCAAACCTATTTATGAAAAACTGTTGTACCTGTATGGAGAGCATTCTATAAAAGACTATGTAAATCTGAACAACAAAGCGAAATCCTCCTTTTTCAATCAGGGGATTACGTTTCAGGTCTACGATGAGGAAAAAACACAGGAAAAAATCTTCCCTTTTGATTTGTTCCCGCGCATAATAGACCCCAGGGAATGGGATATCATTGAATCTGGCGCCATACAACGAAGCAGGGCCCTGAACCTTTTTCTACAGGATATTTATCACGACAAAAAGATTATCAAGGACAAAATCGTACCTCTGGAATTACTGGCTTCATCAGCAAATTACCTGCACCAAATGATGGACGTAGATCCCCCTGGTGGTATTTACAATCACATATCTGGAACTGACGTTATCAAACACGCTGATGGGAACTATTATGTTTTGGAGGATAACATTCGATGTCCTTCTGGGGTCAGTTATGTGATTTGCAATCGAACCGCATTAAAAAGAGCGCTTTTTGGTGTTTTCAACCATTACAATACTTACACAGTAACGGATTACGCTGAAAATCTTCTTCAAATTTTGGAAAGTGTGAAACCCCATGGGGTCGACAACCCAAATTGTGTGGTCATCACGCCAGGTATGTTCAATTCCGCGTATTACGAGCACTCTTATTTGGCCAAGGCTATGGGCGTTGAGTTGGTAGAAGGACGCGACTTGTTTGTCGAGAACAATTTTGTTTATATGAAAACGATAAACGGGCCCGAAAAAGTGGATGTAATCTACCGACGTATCGACGATGCTTTTTTGGACCCATTGGAATTCAGACCCGATTCCACCTTGGGCGTACCAGGGCTTTTCGCCGCGTATCGCAAAGGGAACGTATGTTTGGCCAATGCTCCTGGAACTGGCGTTGCCGACGATAAGGCCGTGTATACCTATATGCCGGAAATCATAAAGTATTATTTGGACGAAAACCCCATTTTGAACAATGTCCATACCTATCATTGCAGCAGACCGGATGAGTTAAAATATGTATTGGAGCATGTCGACGAATTAGTGGTCAAACCGGTAGATGAAGCGGGTGGATACGGAATTTCAATTGGCAATAAGCTATCTAAATCTGAAATAAAACAGGTGCAAGAGCAAATTAAGAAAGAACCCCGAAAATATGTAGCACAACCTATTTTATCACTTTCCGTACATCCTACCTACATTGATGAAAAAGAGTCCTTTGAACAACGCCATATAGACCTTCGTACCTTTACATTGCTCGGCAAGGATTCAGAATTTGTACTGCGTGGCGGGCTTACCCGAGTTGCACTTCAAGAGGGTAATCTCGTTGTCAATTCTTCCCAGGGTGGAGGCTCAAGGGACACTTGGGTGCTAAAAAAAGACGATTGACATGCTAGCACGGGTAGCGAATAATCTGTTTTGGATGGGCCGATACATTGAAAGGTCCGAACACATAGCCAGATACCTTAACGTTAACTATTTTTCCTCACTTGATGCGCCCAACGGACTCTCACAGTCCAGACAATTTGTGCTCCACTCCTTCCTTTTCATGATCGGAGAGCCTGAAAACGACCCCGAAAAGGTTTTGGACGAGGAAAGCGTATTGTTCAACATTGGTCTTGATCCCGATACCTATTATTCCATTATCAACAATGTAAAAGCGGCCCGCGAGAATGCCAACGGAGCCCGGGATTTGATATCCACCGAACTCTACGAAGCCATCAACAAATTCTACCATTTTGTGCTCAACTATAGTCCAGATTACTTCGTAAAACAAGGACTTTATGATTACACAATGAACGTAATGGAGCGCACCGCCATCCTTCGGGGAAAGATTCGTGGGACCCTTTTGCATGACGAGGTCTACTCCATCATCATGCTGGGGGTCAATATGGAAAGAGCTACGCAAATCATTCGGATAATTAATTCAAAATACCACGATGCCATCTTGGCCCAGGATAACTACAGTGATAAAATGAGCACTAGTTTTGAATGGTCCACCTTATTGAAGTGTGCCGAATCGTATGATATGATGCGACGATTCTACAGAAAAACCCCGGATATTATATGTACTTTGGAATTCCTCGTGCTCAACGACAATTGCCCCAGGTCCGTTATGAACAGTTTAAACCAAGTGAGCAAACATCTACATACGCTGGACCTGGACAAAAATCCCAAAAAGAACTCAACCGCTTTTCTCGCAGGGAAACTGCGTTCAGAAATTGAATTCATGAATGTGGAGGATATTGAAAAGGATGTGAAGCAGTTTATCCAACGGATTTTGGAACAACTTTATCAAATCTCAAAAAGGATGGAAGAAGAATTTTTCAAGTATTGAAAACTATTTCCTTTATTTACGCCTTATTTTTTTCAATGTACACAGAATATGCCATAACCTATTGCGCCCAAAATGAATATGAATCATTGGTCAAGGGCGCTTTTTGGCAATTTTCAATTGTTCCTGAAGAAAATGGGACTCAAGAGTTGTTGGAGTGGAAGATAACATCGAATCTGCCCTGTACACAAAATGAGTCCGTAAATGGCCTCGGTTTCCGGACAGTTCATGCACAAACCAAAGAAAAATTCACCCAAGCGAATTTTAAGGCTTCATTCTTGGTACTGAAAAAATCCAGCAATCCCTTTGATTTTATCCCTAACCCAAATCCTAAAATGGATTACGATGCCGTTGAATCCCTCACATTTAAGACGGAGCACGAAACCTATCTTCGCAAGACGCGATATACCCATCTGCCAAATGACTTTAACACTATCTTTTCATTTGACCGAAAAAAAAGCATTTTTGAGAATCTCTTGGACCTAAATCATTGGGTATTTGTGCATCTGTTCTTTAAAGTGGGGGTTACCCAGGTAGATACCCCTTTGCGGGAAATCATAGAAAAGCGACATGGTGTATGTCAAGATTTCACCCACCTTTTTTTGGCCATTGCAAGAGAGAACCATATTGCGGTCAGATATGTTTCTGGATATTTGCACCAAGGAAACGGCTATTTTGGAGATTCCCAGATGCATGCCTGGGCCGAGGCGTACGTACCTCGGGCAGGATGGATAGGATTTGACCCTACCAACGATATTCTGGTTGCGGACAATCATATAAAAGTCTGCCATGGACTGGATTATTCGGATTGTTCCCCATTAAAAGGGGTCATTTATTCCGAAGGCGGCAATACCACTTCACATTCTATAGAAGTTAAAGCGTCCCAACAATAAATCTTTTGTTGGAAGAATGTATTTTAGCACAAATTTTCACGTATGGTAACCACAGATCAGTTTAAAGATCTTATTGAACGCCTCGGTGCGTTAAGGAGGTATCTTTGACATTGATGCCAAGCTCATAGAAATAGAGAACGAGGAGGAAAAAACCTTGGCTCCCGGTTTCTGGGATGATCCCCAAAAGGCCCAAATTCAGATGCAGTCCCTTAAATCCAAAAAAAAATGGGTTGAGGATTTCAATACGGCAAAAACACTGACCGGAGATTTGGAGGTTCTCATAGAATTTCAACAAGCAGGAGAAGTTGAAGAATCTGAACTTCAACAACAACTGGAAAAAACACTGGAGGCAGTACAAAATCTTGAATTCAAGAACATGCTTTCGGAAGAAGGCGATGAACTGACCGCGGTGTTGCAGATTACGGCAGGGGCCGGAGGTACTGAAAGTTGTGACTGGGCTTCAATGTTAATGCGCATGTATATCATGTGGGGCGAAAAAAATGGCTACAAAATAAAAGAGCTCAATTATCAAGAAGGTGATGTTGCCGGAATAAAAACGGTAACACTGGAGGTTGAAGGCGAATTTGCATTTGGTTGGTTGAAAGGTGAAAATGGGGTCCATCGTTTGGTCCGCATCTCCCCATTTGACAGCAATGCAAAACGGCATAACTCAAATGCCTCCGTATATGAATATCCACTTGTGGAAGACAGTAATGAAATCGAAGTAAGTCCCTCGGATATTGAAATCACCACCGCGCGCTCGAGTGGTGCGGGAGGTCAGAACGTAAATAAAGTAGAAACCAAGGTACAGTTGGTCCATAAGCCTACAGGCATTCAAATTTCTTGTTCTGACTCCAGATCGCAACACGATAACCGGGCTACGGCCATGAAAATGCTAAAATCCCAACTTTACGAGATTGAGCTTCGGAAAAAACAAGAAGCCCGTGCTGAAATTGAATCCTCCAAAATGAAGATTGAATGGGGGTCCCAAATAAGAAATTATGTGATGCATCCTTATAAATTGGTCAAAGATGTACGCACCAATGAGGAGACTGGAAATGTAGATGCTGTAATGGATGGGGAAATCAATGCTTTTTTAAAGGCTTATTTGATGATGATGGGACAGAAAGAAACATGAGGTCCGGTATATAATGTCCAATATCCTAAGTTTTATGACAAAAAGATTGTATGTTGATGCTGATTAGTTAACCGATTATTGCAAATGAAGATTTATCACAATCCCAGATGCCGAAAATCTCGCGAAGGATTGGCTTTTTTAGAACAAAATGGGTATGATTTTGCAGTGGTCCGCTACTTGGAAAATCCGTTGACCCGGCAGGAACTGTTATCCATTATTGAAAAATTAGAAGTATCTCCGATTGATTTAATTCGCCGGTCCGAATCTGTTTGGAAGGAGAATTTCAAGGGAAAAACGCTTTCAGATCAGGAACTGGTAGAAGCTATGCTCCAATTTCCAAAACTAATGGAACGGCCCATAGTTGTCCACAACGAAAGAGCAATAATTGCACGACCAGCGGAACGAATTAAGGATATCCTCTAAGGCTATCCGGTCGGAAAAACGTAATTTTACAAGGAATGTAGGAACGATTTTTGAAGAATTTTTATTTTACAGTATTGAAAATCAGATGAAATGAAAAAAATGCTTTCCCTTTCCCTCCTTTTTTTGATGATTGGGTTGACCGGAATCGAATCGATATGCGCCCAAGTCGGTTATGGAAATAGATATGGAAGACAACGAAGTACGGTACCTCAAATACAAGATACCCCCAAACCACCTGAACCCATGACCGCAGAGGAAATGGTGGATGAGCGCATGCCCTCTATATCAGAAACTTTGGAATTGAATCCTTTTGAAGAAGCTGTGGTCCGAACCACTTTGATTAAATACGTTCAAAAAAAATTGGAGCTCCAAATCTTGGAACTAGAACCCCAGAAGATGCGTGAGGAATATGAAAAGTTGGGTAAATTACAAAATGAAGAGATAAAAGCTGGATTACCCGAAGAGAAGTATGAGGCGTATTTGGAGCTTGAAAAAAATCGGTTCAAGGCAAAACGAAAAAAGAAGGAGAAGAAGAAGAAAAAGAATAAAGAGTAAAGAACCTCTTATACCTAAGCCAACAGCTTTAAATGAAAAATAACAACTAAACTAAAAAGGAAGAAGGTAATCCGTATCGTTTCCCCAACAGCAAATTGGTGAGTCATTTTCAGATATGAAAAGGGCTTTTGCGCTCTTTTTTTATTCCTCACGTGCGGCTCTCCTGGCCTCGCGCTTCTCTTTAAAAATTTCTATAAGGTTTCCAAACAACCAATACGGAACTACAAAGGCCAACAAAAAAATCATTAACCAAAAACCTATGGTCAGGATGGTCAAGAACGCTAAAAAACCAAGATATTGGTCAAATTCGAACATGTTCGTTTGTTTGTCATTACAAAGATACCCTGAATTGAACATAAAATGCAAATCTCTTCGAAAAAATTCAACAAATGGTTTCACCCAGTTTTATCTTAAACCGGTTGATACACTACCTTTGTAAGACTTAAATTTTACTATTATGACATACCGTATCGAAAAAGATACTATGGGGGAAGTCCAGGTCCCCTCGGACAAATATTGGGGAGCCCAGACCGAACGTTCCCGAAATAATTTCAAAATTGGCCCAGTGGGCTCCATGCCTTTGGATGTGGTGTACGGCTTCGCCTATTTGAAAAAAGCCGCAGCATATACCAATCATGAATTGGGCGTACTTTCTCAAGAAAAAAGGGATTTGATCGCGCAAGTATGTGATGAAATCCTGGCAGGTCAGCACGATGCCCAATTTCCCTTGGTAATTTGGCAGACCGGCTCAGGGACCCAAAGCAACATGAATGTCAATGAGGTGATTGCCAATCGAGCCCATGAAATTGCTGGAAAGAAAATTGGTGAAGGTGAAAAAACCATCCAGCCCAATGATGATGTCAACAAAAGCCAATCCTCCAACGATACTTTTCCTACGGGGATGCACATTGCGGCATATAAAAAAATTATTGAAGTCACTATTCCTGGAGTGGAGCAATTACGAAATACGCTTGAATCAAAATCCCGGGCTTTCGCAGAAGTGGTAAAAATAGGACGTACCCACCTGATGGATGCCACTCCCCTCACCTTAGGGCAAGAATTTTCAGGGTATGTTTCCCAATTGGACCATGGATTGAAAGCACTAAAAAACACGCTCGACCATTTAAGCGAATTGGCATTGGGCGGGACAGCTGTTGGAACCGGTCTTAATACACCAAAAGGATATGACGTCTTAGTGGCAAAATATATTGCCGAATTTACAGGATTACCTTTTCAAACGGCCAAGAACAAATTTGAAGCCTTGGCTTCGCATGATGGCATTGTGGAAAGCCATGGAGCATTGAAACAATTGGCCATTTCATTGAATAAAATCGCCAATGATATCCGCATGATGGCCTCGGGACCCCGTTCAGGAATTGGGGAAATCACCATACCTGCCAATGAACCCGGGAGTTCCATTATGCCGGGAAAAGTGAATCCCACCCAATGTGAGGCGCTGACCATGGTTTGTGCGCAAATTATGGGGAACGATGTGGCTGTTGGTATTGGAGGTACCCAAGGACATTATGAACTCAATGTTTTTAAACCCATGATGGCCGCCAATATTTTACAGTCCGCACAACTATTAGGGGATGCCTGCGTAAGTTTTGATGTCAATTGTGCTACGGGTATAGAACCGAATCACGAAGTAATAAAGACTTTATTGAACAACTCCCTTATGTTGGTAACAGCCTTAAATACCAAGATAGGGTATTACAAAGCCGCGGAAATTGCCAATACGGCCCATAAAAATGGAACGACATTGAGGGAAGAAGCCATTAATTTGGGTCATGTAACCCCCGAAGAATATGATGAATGGGTTAAGCCGGAAGATATGGTAGGAAGCCTTAAATACTAAAAACCCAACAACTGTTGAAATAAAAAAAGCCCCTCCAATAGGAGCGGGCTTTCTTTATTGTATGGATAGTGTATATTACTTTAATGCAAATTTGGAGGTACCCAACAACTTCAAATTGGGGTCATATACGTTTACCATGTAATTTCCTTTCTGGAAGTCACTTGCCGGTTTATTGATGTAGTCGCAGACATCTAAAGAACTGTTCTCATAGTAGAAATTGGTTCCCTTGCTATATGTAATGGATGCTCCTTCTTCACTGGATTTCGAAAAGCTATCCCCTAAAACATTACCTTGAGGGTCCAATACTTCAATAAAGAATTCTCTATCCCCAGCTTCTGCTATTACGTTATCAGCTACTGTAAAACATACTTTAAATTTATCAGTGGACTTTGCGCGAGAAGTTGAAACCAATTTTCCATTGTTCCTTTCTCTTACAGCATCAACACTAAAAGTAGATAAACTAAGAGCAGAACCTCTTTCAACAGCATCTGCCAACTGCGTGTTCTGTACAATCAAAGAATCGTTGAAGACCGTTTGCTTTTCCAATTCCACAAAAGTACTGTCCCTTTCCATGGCCAAGAGTGTATTGGATTGTGTTAAAGAATCTACTTGCTTTAGCAATTCTTCCCTCTCCGCTTTTAGGACACTGACTTGTCTTCTGTAACGGGAAAGGGTAGAGATATCCGCTTTCATGGTCTGCACGGAATCGATATACTTCGCAATATTGTCTCGCGCAGCTACCAATTCTTCGTTTGTGGCGTTACTTTCTAGAATAGCTTTGTCATATTCCGACTTTAAGCTGTTCAAATCTTCAACTACTAGGTCCCTTTCTTGCTGTAGCGCTGTTGTTGTCTTTTTCTTATCTTGGTAAAGACTTACGGTATAAATTATAGTTCCCAATAGAACTACGCCAAGAAGTCCTGCTATTACCTTTAACCCATTGTTACTTTTTGTTTCCGTCATAACTTAGTAATTAATTGATATTTAATTTGGTGTATTTATCAATCGTGTTCGGATTATATACGCTTAGGTTGTAATTTTGGATTTTTGGGAGAAAATAAAATCTCAAAAAATATTCTTTCTCTTTCTGAAAACCCTAATTTTATTGAGGTTGGAAAGACCTTGTTATGAAAACCAATTTTTTGCGATATTTTGCTTTTTTTCTGGTGTTCTTGAGGATTGCCCAAATTTCAGCGCAAAAATTGGACCCCGGAAACAGTCAGGTTTTGGGTATCGAAATAGTGCCTATAGAACATGCTACAGCGGTTTTAAAGTGGAACAACACCACCATATATTTGGACCCTGTTGGTGGGAAAGAGGCATTTGAAAGGGTACCCCAACCCGATTTGATTCTTATTACGGATATCCATGGGGACCATTTTAGTTTGAAAACCTTGGAGGCGCTGGATACAGGACGAGCCAAAATTATAGTTCCCCAGGCCGTTGCCGATAAAATGCCCGAAGTATTTACCCCCCAGATTGATGTCTTGAACAATGGAGATAGCAAAGAGCGCTACGGTATAACGGTGGAAGCGGTCCCAATGTACAACTTGCGCGAGGAAGCCCTGCGTTTTCACCCTAAGGGAAGAGGCAATGGATATGTTCTTCATCTCAACGGAAAAAAACTTTACATTTCCGGGGATACGGAAGATACTCCCGAAATGCGTGCCCTAAAGAATATTGATTTAGCATTGGTCTGTATGAACCTTCCGTATACCATGAGTGTAGAACAGGCAGCAGATGCGGTTTTGGAATTTAAACCTAAGGTAGTATATCCCTATCACTACAGAGGAAAAAACAAGGTAAGCAATGTGGACCGGTTCATGAATCTTGTCACCGCTGAGAACAAGAACATTACGGTCGTCCCTTTAGATTGGTATCCTAACGATGATTTTTAAGACTATATAATATTGTTCCATAATCCTCGTTCTTCTCGTACCATTATCCCAAACTTACTTGACCATGGCACAAAAATCTGTTTTCGCATGCACCGTGTTCCTTTTTTGTTTTTTCGCCTCGGTTTATGCCAATCGCTGCGATAATTTATATGCAAAGGTCACCTACAGCTTAGGCCACTCCAAAAAAGCGATGTCCGCTACGAATTTTGAACATCAAATGTATTATGCGGAGCGAGCAATGCTCGCTCTGGAAAAATCAATAGAGTATAAAGCGGAATGTGCTTGTGCAAAATCTGAAAATAAGACGCTGGATGCCATCGCAATTTTAAAGAAAGCAATAAAACCGTACGACTGGGAAGCTGGACGGTTCTATACCAAAAAATCCATGGCCCTTATCCAGGAACTCATCACCATTTTGGATGAATGCACACAAAACGATGTCCCATCTGTTATTGTTGAAGATAGCAATACAGCGACCTTAGAAAATGAAGCGTACGCAGACCATGCTGAGGAAAAAGTATCCACTTCGAATGATGGTTTGAGTGAAGTCTTTGAGGAACACGCCCAGGTTCGACTCGATTCAGCAAAAAAGGCAATTGAAAAATTGGTCTTACTTTCAAAAACGTACAATCCCTACGGTCAGGATAACAGCTCCGGTAATTTAGTATCGCGCCAAAAAGCCTATTTGGAAGAAGCTAAAAAAATCTTGGAAGAAGGACTTGAGGCATTGAATAACCGGCCCTAAGTATTTATCTTTTAACGGATCAGCTTTTTGTACTTAATTCGTTTTGGCATGATGTCAGTGCCCAAGCGTTTCTTCTTGTTCTCTTCATAATCGGAAAAAGACCCTTCAAAAAAGTACACTTGGGAATCCCCTTCAAAGGCTAAAATATGGGTGCAGATTCTATCCAAAAACCACCGGTCGTGTGAAATAATTACGGCACAGCCCGCGAAGTTCTCCAGACCTTCTTCCAGAGCTCTGAGGGTGTTCACATCAAGATCATTGGTTGGCTCATCCAAAAGCAAAACATTTCCTTCTTCCTTCAAGGTCATGGCCAAATGAAGTCGATTGCGCTCCCCTCCCGAAAGCATACTTACCTTTTTATTTTGTTCACTACCGGAAAAATTAAAACGGCTCAAATACGCCCTTGAGTTGACTTGTTTCCCTCCCATCATCACCAACTCTTGCCCATCACTGAAATTCTCCCAAATGGTTTTATTGGAATCAATATTGGAATGACTTTGGTCCACATAGGCCAACTTGGCCGTGTCCCCAACCACAAATTCACCGCTATCTGGTGTTTCTTCCTCCATAATCATTCTAAAAATAGTGGTCTTACCTGCTCCGTTGGGGCCGATGATGCCCACAATACCTGCCTGGGGAAGACTAAAATCAAGGTTTTCATACAGCAGCTTTTCGCCGAAGGCCTTGCTCACACCTTTAGCAGCGATTACGTTGGTTCCCAATCTGGGACCGTTTGGAATATAGATTTCCAATTTTTCCTCAAGTTGCTTTTGGTCTTGGCTCAATAGCTTATCATAGTTTTTTAGACGTGCTTTTTGCTTGGTCTGCCTTCCCTTGGCACCCTGCCGCACCCAATCCAGTTCACGTTCCAAGGTTTTCTGCCGTTTGGAGGCCTGTTTACTTTCTTGGGCCAGTCTTTTTGCCTTTTGATCCAACCATCCTGAATAGTTTCCCTTCCATGGAATTCCCTCCCCACGGTCCAATTCCAAAATCCATCCAGCAACATTATCCAAAAAATATCGGTCGTGGGTAACCGCAATTACAGTTCCTTGGTATTGTGCCAAATGATGCTCCAACCAGTGTACGGATTCTGCATCCAAATGGTTGGTGGGCTCGTCCAATAGTAAAACATCTGGTTCTTTGAGCAACAAACGGCACAGAGCGACCCGCCTTCTTTCCCCTCCCGACAATACGCTTATTTTTTTATCAGGTTCCGGCGTGCGCAGGGCATCCATGGCAATTTCCAATTTGGTATCCAGTTCCCAGGCATTGGAGGCATCAATCTTATCTTGAAGTCCGGCCTGTTTGTCCATCAGCTTTTGCATTTTCTCCGCATCTTCATAAACCTCAGGCAGGGCAAACATATCATTGATTTTATTGTACTCATCCAAAATTGCAACGGTTTCTGCCACCCCTTCTTTAACCACTTCCAATACAGTTTTATCTTCCTCCAGCTGAGGTTCCTGCTCCAAGTATCCGACAGTGTATCCTGGAGAAAAAACCACATCGCCTTGATAATTCTTATCAACACCCGCTATAATTTTCAAAAGTGTGGATTTACCAGAACCATTTAAACCCAGAATACCAATTTTGGCTCCATAAAAGAAACTGAGATAAATGTTTTTGAGTACTGGCGTATTTGCAGTTTTGAATGTCTTGGTAACCCCAGACATTGAGAAAATCACCTTTTTATCGTCTGACATTTTGGATATATTTTAATGTGAATTGAGAAAATAGTAGATTAGACCCTGCCCTTCAGCGCATTGAAAACCCAAGCGACCGCGAAGAAACCTATACCCACAGCGGCAAAACCATATCCGGCGACTTCGTCATATTTAAAGGCTCCCAGGGCAATCATCCCAAGACCAACAAAAATCATAATCCATGTGGCCCAAGCTAAAACAGTATTCTTGTTCATTCCCATACTACGGTTTCAATAGTCAACCAAATATCGTAAAAAAAGGGAAAACTAGGCATTAGGTTTCAAATGGAAATCTGGCACCGATTTGAGACCGTATTTCCCCTAAAAGTTTGGCAATATCCAAACTATGGGTATGTGACCACAGCTCACTATTCAATTTACTGTTTTTCAAACAGTTATGTACTTCCTCAATTTCAGGCACAAAACCATTTCCCAATATTGGATGTTGAAATTCCTCGATGCTATCATCTAGTTTGAGGGTAAACCCCTGGGATTCATGCCATCTGGGATGGATAAAAATTTGCCCTTTGGTCCCCGAAATCTCCGCTTCCATTTTTGATTCGCCCACCAGACCGCTATATAAAATTGCCAAACTATTGGGATATTTAAATAGTATTGATGTTTGAATCTCTGTGCCATTTTCTAGAAAATTGGCATAGGCGTGAATTTTTTCAGGTACGCCCAAAAGAAAGTAGGACAAAAACACTGGGTAAATGCCGACATCCAAAAGGGAGCCAGATGCCAATCCCGGATTTAGAAGACGCGAATCCATACCTTTATCCAA
Source organism: uncultured Allomuricauda sp. (assembly GCF_937884665.1). Classification (GTDB taxonomy): domain Bacteria; phylum Bacteroidota; class Bacteroidia; order Flavobacteriales; family Flavobacteriaceae; genus Flagellimonas. The sequence continues at coordinate 33,036 of NZ_CAKZYF010000106.1, forward strand.
AGCGTAAAAGGAAAAGTCAGCATGTAAATAAGAGACCTTTCCCAATTTTTCTCCAGATACCCAAGCTTTTACCTTTTTTAAGGTAGGGTTGAAGCGCGACCAAAGCCCTTCCATTAGGAAAACGCCCTCCTGCTGGGCTACCTCAACAATTTCCTCTACTTCTTCGGGGCTTATTCCCAAAGGTTTTTCGCAAAGTACGTGCTTTCCAGCCCGCATGGCCTGTATGGATAGCTCCTTATGAAACGTATGGGGCGTGGCGATGTAAACAATATCAACAATGTTGGAAGTAAAAAGGGCCTCGTAACTTTCAAAAACATGGGGAACGTCAAATTCTTCGGCAAAGATTACGGCTCTTTCCCGATTTCTGGAGGCTACAGCGCTTACCTCAGCTTCTTTAATTCGCTTTAAATCTTCAGCAAACTTTCGTGCTATTTTTCCCGGGCCAATAATGCCCCAACGTATTTTACCTTTCATGGTATCCAAAAGTAATGATTAATACTCCGTATCTTTAGCGACCAAGTTTAAAACGATTTTTAGATAATGGATTTGAACTTCAATAAGAACGAAGACCACAATAAACTCAAACTTTCAGAATTAAAAAAGAGACTTGCGCAAATAAAGCTTGGTGGCGGTAAGACCCGAATAGAAAAGCATCATGCCAAGGGAAAAATGACCGCCAGAGAACGAATTTCCTATTTATTGGACAATGATGCTGATTCCATCGAAATAGGTGCTTTTGCCGGAGAAGAAATGTACCAGGACCACGGCGGATGTCCATCTGGTGGGGTAGTTGTCAAAATTGGTCATATCCAAGGAAAACCCTGTGTTGTGGTGGCCAATGATGCCACGGTAAAGGCAGGGGCTTGGTTTCCCATTACCGGAAAGAAAAATTTAAGAGCCCAGGAAATTTCAATAGAAAACCGATTACCCATTATCTACTTGGTGGACAGTGCCGGGGTTTACCTCCCCATGCAAGACGAGATTTTTCCGGATAAAGAACATTTTGGGCGAATCTTTCGGAACAACGCCATCATGAGCAGTATGGGAATTACGCAGATTTCGGCAGTAATGGGAAGTTGTGTGGCCGGGGGTGCCTATCTTCCCATAATGAGTGACGAGGCACTTATCGTGGACAAAACAGGAAGTATTTTTCTAGCTGGAAGTTACTTGGTAAAAGCCGCGATCGGGGAGAGTATAGATAACGAAACCCTCGGTGGTGCCACAACACATTCTGAGATTAGCGGTGTAACGGATTATAAGGCCAAGGATGATAAAGATGCCCTGGCGACCATCAAAAATATTGTAGGCAAAATAGGTGATTTTGAGAAAGCGGGTTTCAATAGGGTGGCACCAAAACTTCCTAAAGAAAATCAACAGGATATCTATGGGATTTTACCCAAATCCCGAAGTGACCAATATAATATGCTCGAAATCATAAACCGCTTGGTGGACGATTCAGATTTTGAACAATATAAACAAGGATATGGGCAAAGTATTCTTACAGGTTATGCCCGAATAAATGGTTGGGCCATAGGTATTGTGGCCAATCAAAGAAAAGTTGTGAAGACCAAAAAGGGTGAAATGCAGTTTGGAGGTGTGATTTATTCAGATTCTGCGGACAAAGCGACCCGATTTATCGCCAACTGCAACCAAAAGAAGATTCCCCTTGTCTTTTTACAAGATGTAACTGGTTTTATGGTGGGAAGTAAAAGTGAACACGGGGGCATAATAAAAGATGGAGCAAAAATGGTAAATGCGGTGAGCAACTCTGTGGTACCCAAATTTACCGTGGTCATAGGAAATAGCTACGGCGCGGGAAACTATGCCATGTGCGGCAAAGCTTATGATCCACGACTTATTGTAGCCTGGCCCAGTGCCGAACTTGCGGTCATGAGCGGCAATTCAGCGGCAAAAGTATTACTTCAGATAGAAAAGGCCACCCTAGAGAAAAAAGGGGAAACCTTTGACGCCGAAAAAGAAAAAGCACTTTTCAGTGCAATAAAACAGCGCTACGACCATCAAATATCGCCTTATTATGCGGCAGCACGTCTTTGGACCGATGCCATAATCGATCCCTTAGAAACCCGAAAATGGATTTCTATGGGAATTGAGGCCGCTGACCAAGCGCCCATCAAAAAGCAATTTAACATGGGGTTGTTACAGGTTTAATCAGTCTATGATAAATTTGGCGAGTTGCTTTTTTTCATTGGGTTCTTGCAGTCTGACCATATAAGACGCTTGCTTTTGGTTTGGTCTCCCAAAATTTTTGACCACTGTACATTTTAAGAATGTTGCCAGATAATCCGAATTCTTTCCAGAGCCTGCTAAGGGTGTTACATTTAAAATCCATTCTCCGACTGTTTCAGCACCAAGTATTTCAAATTGTTCCATAGCGCTGCCGACCTCAAGGGCTTTGGTAAACTCCTGGACATTTGACAACCGTGTATGTTCCCAGTCAAAGAAGCGCTTCTGAGGATTCACGAACTGTACAACAAATTCGGCTTCCGGATTGCTCCATTCCAAAATGAGCCTAGCATTATAGGTAATATTGTTCTGATATTTCAAATCCACCTTAGAAACATCCAGATTACTTCGATGACTGTTGATTAAATTTCGTATTTCGGAACCAAGGGATTTTCCAAAACCTTCAGGTTTAGAAGAGGCATTGATTTCATTCTGAATCAACGCATAGAGTGTGTTCAAAGCAACCTGATACCTAGCAAGATTGCGGTTTACCACAGCGAAATCAAAGCTATTTTGGATTTTAGCAGGATAGTCCAAGATAAGTCGGTTTACTATGGCGAGAGCCAAGTCGTGGTTGTTAACAGTGGAGCTCTTCAAATAGGCCGCTCGAAGCATCTCATAGGTCGGGGACTCCATCTCCAGCACATTGGACAAAATCCGAAAAGCAACATCTGGCGAAGACGCATAGAAAAAATCAAACACATCGGACCAATAGTTTCCCTCACCTTTGAACTTCTCTCGTTGATTTAGGTAAATGTCATAGGCACTTCGAACATTTTTCCCTTTTTTTAACTCTTTTAAATAAGGGGTTATCAGCGCTTTAGTATCGATTTTGATTTTTGTATCGTAAAAATTATCTTTTAATTGCATGGCATTGGAACTCTCGTTGTCCGCACTACCATAACTTCCCGTTTTTGTCGTAATCAGCAAGACTCCGTTAGCGCCCAGAGTACCATAAATATTGGTGGCAGCCAGTCCCTTCAGTACGGTGACATCTTCTATGTTCTTGGGGTCCAAAAAACTCGTGGGATAGAAAATTCCATTGGCCGAGGACTGGGATTGGGGTAGAGGAACTCCATCAACCACAATTAACCCATAATTATTTCCCAATAGCGAATTACTTGGTCTAAGTACGGCTCTGCTCAAATCGTCATTCTGTGCCAACGCAACTCCCGAGAATTTTCCTTGAATTCCGGTATTTACCGTAGTGGCCGCATCTAAAATTCGTTCGCTACCTATACTTTGAACCGCATAGCCTAAAGCATCTTTGTCTTTTTTGCCCAAAGCCATGTTTTCTTTTGTATCCGGGTTTTTTTGAGTTTCAGTTACTACTACTTCTTCCAATCGTACCCCTTTTTTCATATCGAGTTTTGCGCTATCTGATTTTATGACGTTTTGGGCTCCGGCGACCGTACTATCTTTCCTTTTGGTCCGGGTATTTGCTGAAAGATTTAAAAATTCCGCTTTGCCCAGAATAGAAAGTAGATTGATGGTACGCGTATCATACTTGGGAGAACTATTGATAACCACGGTCTCACCACCAAATTTTGGAGTGGTTTTGTTCAAGTTCTGTGTTCCGTCTGTAAAGAAGAGATGGTACCCGTCCGAAGCAAGGGACTCCAGTCCCTGGAAGGAAGTAGCACCGTCATACCGAATATCCTGTATTCTAGTTCGAAGGGCTGTCCAGTCTCCTGCGTTTATCGTGAAGTCCTCTTTAAAACGGACGGTATCACTAAATCCGACCAGAAGAACCTTGGTGTCCTGAAAACGCTTAAAGTACGCATCCAAGTACTTCATTTCCATTAGACTGTCACGATATATTCTAGAAGTGGATGTATCCCAAAATATGACGGTCCGCGCTTTATCTTGGGAAAAAAGACTTTGGTACAGTAGCAAAAAACCTATCAAATAAACGCCTTTAAATTTCATTGTGGAACGGTTTGGCTTATTGCTTATAAATAATCAAAACGAATGAGGTTTAAACTATCTGCTAGTTAGAAGCTTTTGTGAATTCAAGTTCCTTCTTTCAACAATTTCAACGTATTTGGTCCGGTAACCTGAATCTCTTACTTGGGATTGGAGTGGATTGTATATCGCCCTTACGCATCGGTACGGGGCGACTCCTTAGCGATTAAGGACACCCTTGTTCAAAATTCCAATGTTCCCCTGTAGAATGGAGGCCTGAGTCTTTGCACTTAGCACCCTACCCTAGTCGTCTTTTTGAACTGATACTGGAAATGCTATCTGAGGCCATAAAAATATGTTTCAATAATAACCGTTGCCTACATCCTATGTTCCCGTTTGAGCGGCTTTGTTTATTTGAAACAACTGGCGATTTACATCTTTGATATCTAATTTAAAGATCTTGGTTTCTTTTGACTGGGATTTGGTTCCATAATTGTGATAAATCGTCGCTCTTAAATAGGCGGGGGTCAAGCTCTTATTTCCCAGATATTTCAGGTTTACTTTCCACGTACCCGGTAAGGAAGCGTCAATCAAATACTCTCGCGTGGAATAACCGTAGTCTTTTTCCCTACTGATGGTATTGGGACTGGCTTCCAGACTATGGGTCCAAGTGTAGAACTGGTTTTCCGGATTAACAAACTGGAGTTCAAATTCAGCCTCACTATCGCTCCAATCAAAAACGATACGGGTACCATCAAAATCTTCATCGTCCACCTTTATTTTTTTTGTTTTGGATTTTACCACATCCGTCTTTTCCAAGGCCAAAAGATTGTTGAAATCTCTATTGAGCATCTTCGAAAACATGGTGGTATCCGCACTCATAAAACCTTGATCCAGCAAGTAAAAATAGCGGGCATACAAAATAGCGGACTTCTTTGGTTTATCAATATCCCGATTGCTGTTCGCCAAATCCATATAGGATTGCGCATAATTGGGACGTAATATAAACACTTCCCGGAAGGCATCGTTCGCTTTGTCATACCGTTCTTGGCTCTCGTAGATATAGGCCAAGGATTTTAAGTGTACAGGATTTAATCCTATGGTCGTGTAGGCATCCTCTATGATTTGATCGGCATACGTTTCGTTTTTCCAAGTATCGTAAAAGTATTGGTAAGCATCCAAAACAAAATAGGGCGAAGCAGCATATTTCTCCGCGTTGGATTCATACACTGTTTTAGCTTCTTCAAATGTATCGGAACCCCGAAGTTGCTTCATGTAAGACGGTGCATTTTTTGTGAGACTCTCTTGGTTCAGGGCTTTTCCGTCGTAAAAGTTGTTTTTAAGTCTGGCCCTGTCTATAATCTGCCCTCGGCTATCTCGTGGAGGAATTCCTATACCATTTTTTGTATTGATAACAATGACGCCGCCCCTTCCAATATTTCCGTATCTCGTAGTTCCGATGATGGATGAAATAACACCGATTCGTTCAATATTCTGCACATCGATAAAGTCGGGAAATTGTGTGAAAATCTGACCATCAATATCGAATACCGCACGTCCACCGCGCAATAAGACCGCTCGACCGGCATTAACGCCCGAGGTCCCAGCGAAACCCGTATCTGGACCAGCTGCAAAATTCGTCCCGAAACCCGGTCCGTCCAAAACCCGAATACCAGCAAACCTGTTTCGCAATACGTTGGCCAAATCGAACTCACCTGGAAGTATTTTATCCCCATCAAGTGCACGCACGGAATAGGAAACATACTCTTTGTTCAGATATCCAAAAAAGGTTTTTAGAATATTGGGGTTGAAATAGTAATCTTCTTCCAATTCTTTTTGGCTGGAGCGTCTTCGCGTGGAGACCGTTACGTTATCCAATTTTTCAATTTTGGGGAACATATCCACGTTCAAGACCCGAGTCACATCCTCCACCCTTATCTGTAAAGGTTCCATACCATCACTTGCATAAAAAAGCAAGTCACCTGTAGAAGCCAGGATTTTGTACTTACCTTCGGCATTTGTGGTCGTGGAGGTACCCGCATTAATAATTTGAATCTTGACGTTGGACATCGGGCTTTCACCATCTTGGACCGTACCCGTTATCCATCGTTCTTGGGCAAAACCTAAAAGAGAAATACAAAAGAGAGCAAAGAAGAAAAGCTGTTTTTTCATAGTTTGATTTTTTTAATAACGTACTGGCTATGTGAATTTTATCCCTAAAAATTAATCAAACTTCTTGCCAAGTGCAATTTTAATTTCCTAAATGTTCCTTAATTCTTGGAATCAAAAGAAATTCGGTTTGCCTACCGTTGACATATCTAAAACCAGCTTCTCCATAAAATCCAGCTTCTTCCAACATTATGCGAATATCTCGCTTCCACTCTGGGATATTGACCGTGGTATTCAATTCAATAGCGTAGACCGTATTGGGATTTAGGGGGTACTTTTCCCCATCGTCTTTCATTACGCCATCCTGGGCATCCCACATACCAATGGTTGTTCCTGCTGAGTGGCCATAAATACCCAATGGATGGGTGTAAATGGCAGGTCGCAGACCTGCTTTGCGGGCATCTTCCAAGGATTTCGCTAAGATCTCGTTGCCCGTTCGTCCGGTTATCATGTTATCGGTCAAAAAATCCTGGACGTCATCGCCTTTTTTCAGGGCATTTACCAGGAAATCCGGGGCTTTTTTCTCATTTGGCTTTAAAACATAGGCTAATTCTTGACAATCCGTATTCAATCTCAGGTAGGTAATACCCATATCACAATGAAGCAAATCACCCGGTAGAATGACCATATCGTCTGGCCTGCCGGAAAAGGAATATAAGTGGCCTTCCCGCTTTTCACTGGTACGTTGTACATCAACGGTCGGATGAAACCAAGTGTCCAATCCCAAATCAGTTATCTTTTGGCGCATCCACCATTCTACTTCAGTTGTAGTAGTGACTCCGGGAGTAACCACTTTTTCTGAGAAAGCTTCAGCAATAATATCGTGGGTGATATCCACCAATTGATCATACAGGACCATTTCCCGTTCAGTTCGCGTTTCTATCCAACGAACCGCAAGTTGCTCGGCAGAAACAATTTTGGAATGATATTTTTTGGGGAGATTGGTCATCAACTCGTCATAATCCGTCTTATCAAGACCATCAGCGATATTATGGTCTTTGGAAAAATTCAATCCGATTTTTCTTGGATTTCTTTCCTCAACCAGCTGTATAAGGCGTTTCCATTGGTCAGGTTCCTTTTCTTTATCCCATGCAGAAGCAATACTTTTCCCAATGTTGTATCGCGCTACTGCCAACTTATCCATATTCCCCTTTGCGCTATCTCGATAAAAAAGCAAAATTGTTCTACGCCTCGCATTCAGCCACTTTGCCGGTAGCATGGTCTTCAGAACAGGATCTTCATTGTATTCCCTTGATATCAGTATCCACATATCAATCCCAGTATCATCCATCAATTTGGGAAGAAGTGTATTGAACCGTTCTTCTAGGACTTCATCCACTACCCTCGCCCTTTCCGACTCCGGAAGTATCTGTTGCGAAAAAAGTTGGATGGAAAACGCAATAAAAAAAAGAAACAAAAAGACTTTCATCGAGAGCTGTATTTAGGATTGAAAATACAAAACTTAGGTTATTTCTTGAAGTATGGCCCGCTTGTTGATTTTACCCGTGCGGGTTTCCTTAAAAACTCGAACCCCATAAACCTGTTTTGGTATTTCATATTTATCCAATAACTTGGAGTGATGTATTTTTTCCAATATCGTTTCAGTGTTTTCTTCACCTTGCTCAGCGACCAAGACCAACTTCTGGCCTAGAACTTTATCAGGAATACCGGCCACAAAAAACCGGAAATCCAGGATTTGGCTTAGCTTTTTTTCAATCTGCTCTGGAAAAAGTTTAATTCCTCCGGAATTGATTACATTATCAAAACGTCCCAACCATGTAAAAGAATCCGTATTCTCAATTTTTACCAAATCATTGGTTACCACAGGTGTGTCCGACACTTTTGGAGCTTTTAAAACCAAACATCCGCGATTATCTTGAGCTATTTCAATATGTGGTAAAAGCCTAAAATAGGTATCCGTTTTGGGGACAATCTGTCTTACCGCCACATGGGTGATAGTTTCCGTCATCCCGTAGGTTTCATATACGGAAATTGGAATTCCTTTCAGCTCCTTTTCCAATAAAAAAGATACTGCCGCTCCCCCTAGAATAAGAGTCTTTACCCTTTCAAGTTGATGTAAGGATTTCTGTGCTTGAAGCGGTACCATGGCGCAAAAGTCGTACTGCTGTTCTGTTTTCAGTAGCGGTTGCGATGATGGAGCCACATAATCGAGCCGTAGTCCCAAAACCATGGCCCGAACCAACATCATTTTTCCCGCAATACTGCCAACAGGTAGACAAAGCAACGCGGTATTTCCCTCCTGCAGATTAAAGTAGGTGCCCGTTGCTAAAGCAGAATTTACGATATGGGTCTTTTGAAGTTGGATTCTTTTGGGTTCCCCAGTAGAACCAGAAGTGAATACCTCGAGTGTTGTTTTATGTGAGCACCAATCCAGAAGAAAATCCCCGATGGCCTTTTCGAACTCTTGGCCTTCTTTCACTAAACTGTAGCCTACCTCATAAAGTTCAGAAAGGGAATACGCAATACCGTTAAGCCGGAATGCTTTATGAATGTTTTGCCAACTCGGATTCACCCTCTTCCAATGTCATAAATTCATCTTTAGGCACCACTCGGCCGAAAAGTTTTTCATTCCATTGGGTCCATTTGTATTTTTTGGAAAAAAGCAGGAGCAACAGTGGAAATACAACAAATACTGGAACCAAAATATCCCATCCCAATACGGGTTCCGAAATATCCTTATATACAGAATCAACTTGAAAAGCGGTCCAATCGGCGGTCAAAAGGAGGGCAGCAATCAGGTTGTTCGCTGCATGGAAACCCAAAGCGAGCTCCAATCCTTCGTCCATTAGGGTAAGAATCCCTAAAAAGAAACCAGTTCCTATATAAAAAACCATAACGCCGTATCCCAGTTTGTCCACTTCTGGATTAAAAAGGTGCAGGGAACCAAAAAGAAGGGAGGTGATTACCAGCGGCACCCATTTTCTTTTTGAGGCAATTCCCAACCCTTGCATTAAGTAACCGCGCATAAAATATTCCTCAAAGCTGGTTTGAACGGGAATCATCAGAACAGCAATGATGAACAATACCATGAAGGGCTTTAATTTAAAATTGAAAACATAATCATCTGGGGATAAATACACATCTATCAGCATGAAAAGTCCAGATATTGCGCCCCAGAGCAGGAAGGAAAAACCAATTCGGCCCCAGTCGATTTTTTTACGGGTCGTGGTCAATGATTTTAGGGACTGTCCGTGGACAAATTTTACGTATAACACTAATGCTAGCAACCCGATAGCGAAGGTAAGGAGCATGAAAAACAAAAAGGTGTTGGAGCCCAATACTTGGGACATGGCCCCTAAATCCCCAGATGCCACAGCGCTCATTCCTGAATTTAGAAAAAGTGCGGCAAACAAAGGAATGGAACCTATAAATTGCCAAACGACAAATACCGAGAAGAATCCCAAAATATATCTCCAAAATTCATGAAATCCCTTGTAACCTTGTTCTATGTACATATTTCCTGTATTAAATTATCCTTCCAATTTTTAGTACTGCGATAAAACAATTTCCCCTTGGACACTTCCAAAGGGCTTTGAAAATTATTGGTGTACAAGCTGCCGGTTCCCAAACCTTGGGGTCTTTGGCAATTTAGCGAATACGTCCATTGCGCAAGGGCATTGAGACCTATATTACTTTCCAAAGCACTGGTCACCCACCAACCGATTTGGTGGCTTTCCGCCAAATTTATCCACTCGCGTGATTTTCTAAATCCGCCCAGCAAGCTTGGTTTTAGAATTATATATTGGGGTTTTACCGTTTGTAGCAAACTTTTCTTTTTCGTTACATCCAAAATACCTATTAATTCTTCATCTAAAGCAATGGGAAGGGGTGTTTCTTCGCAAAGTTTGGCCATCTCCTCCCATTGTCCCGGTTTTATGGGCTGCTCTATGGAATGGATTTGAAATTCAGCTAGCTGTTTTAACTTATCCAATGCTTCCCCGGTTCCAAAAGCACCATTGGCATCTACACGTAGCTCGATTTCGGTTGGGGCAAATTCTCTTCGTATGGATTTCAAAAGTGCCAATTCTGTCTGGAAATCGATTGCACCGATCTTCATTTTTATGCACTGAAATCCTTCTTCCAACTTTTTTTCCAACTGGGAGAACATAAACTTTTCATCACCCATCCAAATCAGTCCGTTTATGGGGATTGGTGCCCCATTTTGTACAAAGGGTGAGGGGAAAAGTATAAAGGATTCCGGGGCATCCAGGGATTTAAAGGCTTGCTCCAGTCCAAACTGGATGGAAGGAAAATCATTCAGTTGTTCAAAAAGACCCTCGAATCCCAGATGGATGTTTTGGCAGACCCAATCCAGTTTTTCCACGTAGTGCCCTACATCATCCAAACTCAATCCCCGTAAAAGCCCGCACTCCCCTATTCCCAGTTTTCCAGGCTTTTCCAGAATGATGAACCAGGTTTCCTTTTCTTCGAGAATCCCTCGGGAAGTACCGCTGGGTATTTTAAAATTGAGGATATAGCGTTTGTAGTTGGCCTTCATCGATTACCTCAAAGTTAGGCATAATAAAGGACAAAGAATACGCTGGGAATCAGCTAAAATTGAACCAAAAACGAACGCCTTCGTTGGCTCTATCAATGTTCAACTTGGATTGCAGCTGGTTCACCAAACGATTCATCAATCGGATGCCCATGGAAGAATTGGTGCGTTCGTCCGCATCTTCTGGTAATCCCACGCCATTATCGGTATATTCAAAGTATCCCTGGTTTCCATTTTTTCTCAGATGAATATAGATTTTTCCATTTTCATCACTTTCAGGAAAGGCATATTTGAATGAATTCGAAACCAGCTCATTCAAGATAAGGCCAAAAGGAATTGCTCTGTCGATGTCCAACTCAGTACCTTCTGCATCTATGGTAATGCTAATGTTATGCCCCCCTTTTTTATAAACCGACTGTACACTGTTTATGAGGCTTTCGATATACCCTTGCATTTCGATTACGGAAAGGTCATCGTTTTGATACAGTTTTTGATGGATAAGGGCCATGGCCTTTACCCTACTTTTTCCTTCTTCCAGAGCCTCTATTGCTGACTTACTACGTGTATTTTTGGTTTGAAGGCTCAATAAACTGGAGACCATTTGCAAATTGTTCTTCACCCTATGGTGGATTTCCTTGAGCAGCGAATCTTTTTCGATAAGGGCATTTTCTATAATGTGCTTTTGGTCTGCGATCAAGCGCTGGTTTTTTATACTTTTTAGGTAGGCATACACAAGACCTGCAAATCCGAGCAAAGTGAAAATCAATGAAATAAAGACAAAATTGATTCTTTCATCCTTGGCCTTCATCTCATTGCGGGCCTGCTCATTGATTCGCTTTTGCTCATCAATTAAACGTTGGGAGTTTTCCAGGTCTTCGTTAGCGACTATGGTGACGAGTTGCTGTTTGATCAAAGAAGATTGTTTCTGGTTGAGCGAATCCTTGATACGCTCATTGCGTCTGTAAAACGTGGCCGCGTTTCTATAATTTTCAACTTTGTCATAAAAAGAAGCCAACAAGCTATTCCGTTTGATGGTTTGCAAGGTTGAAATATTTTCAAACTCAATATCCAAATTTCTCTTCGCATCGGTAAACTTTTCAAGTTGAAGGTTGGCATCGGCCAGATTTAAAGTATTCTCCACCACTTCAATCTGGTGGGAATTTTTAGGAGATGTGGTTAGAAGTTCAATACTATTTTCAAGAAGTGGTATCGCTTCATCATATTCTCCCAATAATACATGGCACTTTCCAATATTCCCTTCTATTTCAGCCTTTAAAAATTCGGCGTCAAAAAGTTCTTTTTCTGTCTTCTGTTTAGAAATATCATTTACAAAAACATCCAGATAGGCTTTTGCTTTTTTCAATTCGCTCAGGGCCGTGGGAGCTGAATTGTCAAGTCTAAGATAATTGCCCACCTTACTGTGATACTTGGCCAGACCATAGGAATCATTATCGGCTATGGTGGGTTTTACCTCCATGATGTATTGGTTCCGTGCTTTGCGGTGTAATCCCAAGTTGCTGTAAATATCGTAAAACGCCACGTTCTCGGATATACCTATCTCTCGTTTCCGTTTCCGTATTTCAATCTGCTTATCGTAGAGCTGCAATTTGGCATAGTTGTCATCGAGTACGTCCAAAATCAATCTTTGTGAAGTAATGTCGAGAGTATCACTCCCGCCATAGAGTTCTTTGGCGAGCACTATACTTTTATCATAATCGCCCAAATCATTATAAATCTGGGCTTGCATCAACTTATAGTGTACCGAGGCCGATTCATCTTTTGTTTTTTGCGAATTGCCCAAGTATATTTTTACCGTATCCAACCAATCGTAAGCCGAATTGATTTTATAACGGTCCAAGGAATTGAAAAAGATATTGAAGCGCTCCTCGGCGGCCTGAGCGTTTTGAAATTCTTGTAAAACAGATTCTTCCTCCGATTCTTGGGATTGAAGTGGGAAAAACGAGAAAATAATAAAAACAGCAAAAAGTCCCTTCAAAGAATATTTCATTTTCTGCAATCGATAGTGTTCCTTACCGAACCAGAATCCAGTTAACACCTTATGTGATAATTCGGTAAATAAAAACGTTCTTCTCAAAGAATTGTGGTTTAACAAAATTTATTCGATTTGAGGGATGCAGATATGACCTTCAATTCCTAATTATAGAACGATTATTTTGTTCCAAAATTAAATTGTAACGATATGACATGTGGCGTATTGTTGTGAAAACGTCAAATTCTGTTGTGAAAGTCCTTTAATTGTATACCAAAATGCATTTAATCGATGTTTTCAGTACTTTATGGAATTTCAAACCAATGCGTCCTGAATTGAAAAAGGCCTTGCTTCTTACGGCAAGACCCTTTTACGAGAACACTATATGAAAATGAAAAAATTACTTTTAGAATTAAAATCAAAGCTAAGATAGACGCTTATCCCAATGAATCGAAAGATTTGTTGCCAACCTGCCCAAAACTGTTGTGATATCGATTAAAACGTATAAAAAATGCCCATTAAGGGCATTTTATTTTTTTATCCTTAATAAATTATAGACTTAACTGTTCATGGAAGAAATAATAAACTCCTTAAAGTCTTTTGAAATCGGAATAAGATTATTGTTGATGACAATATCCTTGGAATTTATGGCATCGATATGGTCCACATTGACAATGTACGATTTATGGGCCCTGTAAAACTTGTTCTTGGGCAGCTTTTCGAGATAATCCTTTAAAGGTGATCGTACCAAAAACTTTTTGTCCGCTGTATTTACCTCGAGATACACATTGTCCGCTTTTATAAATTGGATGTCCTTGAACTGTATTCTATAATAGAGGTGCTGTTTTTTTACAAAGATGGAATCTTTCAATACGGAATTTGAAGTGAACGCATCTCCTTCATTACCTTCAATTTCCTTACTGTTTTCTTTACGTGAATAGTTGAAATTGGAAAGGGCAATTTCGATGGAAGTATACAGGTCTTGTTGTTCAAAAGGCTTAACGAGATAACCATCCGGTTTCACGGTTTTTGCATTTTCCACTGTTGCCCTATCCGAGTTGGAAGTTACAAATATGAAGGGAATATTGTAATGCTCCCGTATGTGTTTTCCTAAATCGATGCCTGTTTTGTCCGAAGCCAAGATGATATCGATAAGCACCAAATCCACGTCATTGTTTTTGAGCACGTCAACAGCTTGCTCATAAACGATAACATTATCGACTATTTCGTAGCCGATTTCCTCCAGCATGGACTGCATATCATCTGCGATGATTACATTATCCTCTACAATCAATATTTTTATGGGGGTTTCCAAATCAATTCAAGTTTAGAGAGTTATAGGTCAAAATTACAAAAAATAATTAACCGCTATTAAAAACAGGAGGGACAACAAAAATGTACTCAGTGCCAATTTCTTAAGTTCTCCATCCAATTTTACCGGCTCTTTGGTCCGCATTACTTTTGCAAGATGGACCAAAATGGGTACAAATGCCAAAAGGTACCATGCGTCCAAAAGGGGTATTTTTTCTATCCCAGTGTACCACAGCATGGACATAAAAGCCAAAAGAATCAGAACCGAATGATACGTTTTCCCCCTACTGAAACCCATTTTTACGACCAAGGTATTTTTTCCGTGTTTTTTATCAGAAACCACATCACGGAGGTTGTTTAGGTTAAGTACTCCCACGCATAGACTTCCTATGGTAATGGCAGGTAAAACCGCAATCCAATTCCAAGTTTTCGTGTAAAGGAAAAAGCTTCCAAGTACACCCAACAACCCGAAGAACAAAAAAACCGCAATATCCCCGAGTCCTTGATATCCGTAAGGATTGGTTCCCATCGTGTATTTTATGGCGGCCCATAAACTAAGGATACCGAGTATACTAAAGATCAAAAACAGCTGTAGGTTTTCCAAGCCAAATGCCACGAACAACAATAATAAGGCCAGCAAGAAACTCAGGAGCACCGAGGCCACAATTCCCTTTTTTAAGGTCGATTTGCTCAACATACCAGATTGCAGCGCCCTCATCGGCCCAATTCTGTCCTCGTTATCCGTTCCTTTCACGCCATCACCATAATCGTTCGCGAAGTTAGAGGTGATTTGAAAACCTATGGTGGTCAAAAGGGCCAGTACAAAAATCCACAAATCGAATGCACTTTGGCCAATTGCCAGGGCGGTTCCCATAAGTATTCCAGAAATAGAAAGCGGTAACGTCCGCAAACGGGCGGCAAGCAACCAAGATTTAATAGAAGTCAAATTTTAAAATGGGTCTTCAATTTTAATCCGTTTCCCCTCTTTATATGAAGCAACGAACGCATCGTTGAAACCCATATCCACTAATTGTTTTCTAAACGTCTGCGCTTCAGACAAGGTTTCAAAAGTACCCAAGGAATAGGCATAAAAGGGATTGGTCTTGACAAACAAGGTATTGGTCAGTGATTCCGAGGTTAAAGTCACATTGTTATCCACAAAGGATTTCACTTGGACCGAATAAATTTTTTCCTTTTCCAAAAACGCCTTGGCCAAATAAAACTCTCGGACCAGGCTTAACTCCTGATTCTCAATTTTCAGATTGTCTATTCTTGTTTTTATAGCGTCCAAGCTGTCAATGGAGACCAACAGATTGTTCTGGTTCTCAATAGCATTTTTACTACTTAGACCTGCGGTGAAAGAAGTAATCGCTAAAATTCCAACAACAAAAAGCAGGGTAATGCCCAGTAAGACATTTCGCTGCAACCTGAGCTTGCCCAAATCTTTGTTTTTGAACTTGATCTGGTCCAACAATCGCTCATTTATAATCTGTGCCTTATCTATATCCTTATGGAGTTCCAGCAAATCACTTTCTTCAATAAATGGCATACTAGGAAGGGTTATTAGTTGATGTTACTTAAAAAGGTAAACATCAAGGTGTTAGTGTATATTTACAAATGTAAAATTTTTGCTAACACCACAAAGGAAGAAGGCATAAATTTGTTGCTGTTTTTTCAACGGCTTTTATTTAAATAGATGCCATCTTCCTTGATTAAGATTCTTTTTTCTTTATACAAGGTACCTATCGCTTTTTTGAAAGCTTTTTTACTCAAGTGCAACACCTTTTGAATCTCATCAGGGGATGTTTTGTCATGCAATGCTAAAAAACCACCGTTAGCTTGCAGTCTCTCAAAAACAAGTTCAGCAGTGGGGGCTAACATACTTGCTCCAATAGGTTGTAAGGTCAAATCTATTTTGTTGTCTGGACGAATTTTCTTGATATATCCCTGTACCCTCTCCCCGATCGAAAGCGGTTGAAAGACATCACTTTCGAAAAGTAATCCTGAGTACTGGTTTTCAATAATGGCCTCCCAACCCAAAGGCGTTTTTCGATAAATTAAAAGTTGAACAGGCGTATTGATTTTAAAATGTGGAGCTTCATTTGACAAAAACCGCTTTATTCTGCTGGACGCCACCAAACGAAACGAATCTGGGTCCAAGTAGCAACGGACCACATATTTTTTTCCTACTTCCATGGTTACTTTCTGTTCGCGAAAGGGAACTAAAAGGTGCTTTTGCAGACCCCAGTTAAGAAAAGCGCCATAGGGACCGACGTCCATCACCTCTAAAAAAGCAAAACCGTCCCGTTTTACCAAGGGCTCCAGTGTAGTGGCGATCGGGCGTTGTTCGTTATCCAAGTAACAAAAAACCTTAAGTTCGCCATCCATAGTATATGTTTCAGGCACGTATTTATTGGGCAAAAGAATTTCCGTTCCCTCCGCATCGCCCAAGAAAAGACCAATTCTTGTACTCCGTAGTATCTTTAAGGTGTTGTCACTTCCGATTTTAATCACAGTGCAAAAGTAGTGGCTAAACCGTAAACAAAAAAAGCCACCAAATGGTGGCCTTCATAGCTAAACGATTTTTTTCAATTATATATCGATTCTTTTCCAAAGTGCTTTGCCAACATGTAATAGATGACCGCTCGATGCTTACTTTTCTCCGACCTTCCGTATTTGTCGATGACCGTATTGATGGCGTCCATAAGTTCGGCGCTGTCAGCAAGTCCCAACTTTTTCATCAAAAAATTCTTCTTGACGGTTTCAAGTTCTTTTTCATCAGAGCCTGAAACTTTAGAAGCGTCTAAATTGTAAATAGCCGGTCCCAAACCGATGGCAACTTTGTTCAACAAATCCATATCTGGGGTCTCTCCAAATTTGTCCTTGATATCCGCTGCGTATTTCTCAACCAATTCGTCTCTTTTACTCATAATAGTCAGTGTTCTTTACGTGTTTATAAGATTGTAGTATGCTTCTAAGATATAAAATCAAAGTATTCGAGCAAAATTTGGTCATTCTCCAATCTTGGCGTGAACACCTCTAAAATCTTTGGTTTTTCGGAAGTTGTATAAAAACTTTTGAGCGCATTTTGTAGCTCATTGGCATTAGTAGCCACCAAGTATTCAAACCCGAACATAGCAGCCAGGTGTTCGGCCGTCAGTTCATGTACCGTTTCAAAAAAAGATGAAAATTCGATGGTATCTTCTTTACCCGGAAGAATCCTAAAAATTCCACCTCCGTTATTATTGATATTGATTATCCTAAAGTCACTTCTCATGCCTTTGAACCAAAGACCATTGCTATCGTACAAAAAACTCAAGTCCCCTGTTATCAGCAAGGTTGGCGAATCATGATGTACCGATGCTCCTACCGCTGTGGCCGTACTGCCATCAATACCGCTCGTACCTCGATTACAATAGACGCTCAGTGAGGCGTCCATGGGAAACAACTGGGTGTAGCGCACAGTAGAGCTATTTGCCAAATGCACCTGATAGTGTTTGGGTATGGTCATTTGAAGTTGATGGAAGACCGAAAAATCCGAATATCCAATCTTGTTGAGATAAGCCTCCCGTCTTTGTTCATAATTGGCTTTGACCCCATCCCATAACATGCGATACCCCTGCTCCGGTGCCTGCGGGCTGACAAGTGATTTAAAAAAAATAGTAGGTTCAATGGCAGCATGCCTCTCTAAACAAAAAAATGTATCGTATGCCCTATTTTGACCCACATGCCAATGGACTTTAGGGTTGTATTGACGAAGAAAAGCCTTGATTTTTTTGGATACGATCATTCCGCCCACGGTAAGCAGTAGGTCTGGTTGCAGTGCTTTAAAAAGTGCTTCTTTGTTTTCAGATTTTTCAATCGGGGCGATTATACTATCGATACTTGGGAAAAAGGCATCATGATGCACATTTGAGGTAGTTTCTGTAAAAACCACGACCGTGGTATCCGCTCCAAGTTTTTCCAGGACATCTTGGGCCAAAGTATCAGGTTGGGCTACGCCTATCAATACCATTTTTTTTGAAGAAGAAGACCAAATTTTAGAAAAATATTCGAGATCGTCCAGTTTTTCTAATCCTGGTAAAGCATCCTCCTCGGACGGTAATACCACTTTTAAATTGTTGGTCCGACCGTAGAGAGGCTCTTCAAAAGGGACATTGATATGAACCGGAAGTCTTTTCACCATAGCGACTTCAAGGGCCTTCAATATTTCGAATTGATTATACGCTTGTATTTCCTGTTGTGTATGGACAAGCAAGGTTTTATCAAACTGGGCCATTACTTCGGTGGCATGGCTGACATCCTGCTTTAAGTTGGCGGAAAAACCTATATGTTTTTGAAAAATGTCAGTTTGGCGAATGGTCTGTCCATCACCTACATCAATTTTATAGGCGGGCCTATCGGCCGAAACGACAACCAAAGGGACTTCGCTATAATAAGCCTCTGCAACCGCCGGATAATAATTCAAGACCGCACTCCCGGAAGTGCACAATACGGCAACGGGTTCTTGCAGTTGCCTGGCCATTCCCATGGCAAAAAAGCCGGCGCACCTCTCGTCAACAATGCTATAACAATTAAAATAAGATTGCTTTGCAAAGCTCAAGGTCAAAGGTGCGTTTCTTGAACCTGGTGAAATGACAATGTTTCTGATTCCTTTGGCCTGGAAGGTAAGCACAAGCTGTTGTGCTGAAGGAATGTCTGAGTAAATCATGGAATGCAAAAATAAAACCGAAAAGACAAATTCCCCAAAACCAAGACTGAATTTATAGGATATTCATCATGGTCCTGCTCTTATTTTGGGTTTCTTCCCATTCCTTTACTGGAGAAGAACCAGATGTAATCCCCCCACCTACATAAATCTGCACCCGGTCACCGAACAATTGCATACAGCGCAAATTGACGTAAAAGCTGCTTGTGAGGTCTCTACCCTTATTCAATTCACCAAGATAGCCGGTATAATACATTCTCTGGTAGCTCTCATTTTCTTGAATGAAGGTTTTTGCCAAATCCCTTGGATATCCGCAAACGGCAGGTGTTGGGTGAAGCAGGTCCACAATTTTTTTTATTGAGGTACTGTCGGAAAGTCTTGCTTGAAATTCAGACTTTAGATGCCAAAGTTTACCTGCCAAAATGGTTTGGGGTCCACTAATTTCCAGATCGTGAACTTCTGCCGATAGTTTATTTTTTATAAATGTTGTAACCACTTGTTGCTCTAAACGCTCTTTTTCGCTCCATTGTGGTTCCTGTTCTTCTTCGTAGGGAAGCGTTCCTGCAAGAGACATGGTTTTCAAGCGACCACCAACCACTTCCATGAAGGTTTCGGGAGTAGCGCCTATCCACAGGCCGGTCTGGGGATGAAAGAACAAATAGCAAAAAGCTGATGGATATAAATTCAGTAAGCGAACTGTTAGGGTTTTTATATCCACCTCAACCTTGACCTCAATTTTTCTAGAAAGTACCACTTTTTGCAGGGGACCCGAACACATGGTGTCAATTGCCTTTTGAACCAATTCCAAATATTCTGACTTTCCAGCATCATAGCTAGGAAAGCTATCCGCGGCAGTTTCAATCTTTGCAATGGTGAAGGGCGCTTTAACTTCATCATCAGGAATCAGAAGAACTGGACTTTCGCCACTTTTATAGGGTGCGAATACAAAGCCTCGTTTGTCAAAGTCTGAAGCATAGTAAACCTTTCGGGTCGATTGGAAAACTGCTTTGACCTCAGTTTCAAAGGGCTTTCGATATAAGCAAACAGGAAAATTGGTATCAATCGCATATTGGACCCGATCCAAAAGTTCATGGAATTTCTTATTGTCGGGGTAATGCAATGGTAGTCAATTTACAGTTCGATATTAAGTTTCCCGCTTCATCCGTGATTTTTATCTCCCACAGTTGGGTGGTACGCCCATTATGTATCATGGCCGCCTTGGCGTAGACAAATCCTTCGGTAACTGACTTAACATGATTGGCAGATATTTCAATACCACGAACGTAGAATTCCTTAGCATCCAAAAAAACATAAGAAGCGGCACTACCCACGCTTTCTGCAAGTGCCACGGAAGCACCTCCATGCAAAACCCCATCCGGTTGATGGACCTTTGGGGTTACCGGCATTTTAGCCACCAGAAAATTTTCACCAACATCTACATATTCAATGTCCAAGGTTTCCATTAAGGTGTTCGTACAAATTTGATTGCAAATGGACAGAATTTTTTCCTTGTGTTCCTTCATCCTGCTATTTTTTGTAAAATTACGGAAAGCTTTTGCAATAGATTTATAAAACCAACATGTCCGCTAAAGAAAAGAAGGTTGCCTACACCTCCCAAAACACCTACTGTACCCTGAATCAGTTCACTCAAAAAACCGAGCGGGTCTGGTTGGTATTTCATGGTATCGGATACCTGAGCAGATATTTTTTGAAACATTTCTCACATCTTAATTCAGATGAAAACTATTTCATTGCCCCGCAAGCACCATCTAAATATTATTTGAAAAATGAATACAAATACGTCGGTGCCAGCTGGTTGACCAAAGAAAATACCAAGATGGAAACTGAGAATCTCATGGCCTATTTGGACCAAGTTTGTCTTGCTGAAGCAATTCTGAGTCATTCTAAGCTTGTTGTTTTCGGTTTTTCCCAAGGTGTTTCTGTCGCACTAAGATGGATAGCAAAGCGGAAAATAGATTGCCAAACGCTGGTTTTGTATGCGGGCGGTATTCCCAACGAATTGAATGCACAAAATTTTGAACACTTGAATTTTGACCAGATACAAATCAAAGCTGTTTATGGTGAGCAAGATGCATATTTGAATGAAAAAAGACTGGTTCACGAAAAGGAAAAGCTCGACCTATTATTTCAAAAACAACATGAAGTGATTACTTTTAAGGGAGGCCACGAGATGGTACCAAAGGTGTTGAGCAGATTGGTTCCCTAACGGTTTAATTGGGGGTTTCAGCATCTGTAACCTCGGGATAGTAGGCTATTTTACGCGTCGTATATGCGTTGCCCGGGGTCACTATTTTTTTTATCCAATTTTTGGTTGGATTGTTATCGAACTGAAAAATGTAGGTTTTGACCGATTTTGCATTCTGGGTTTCCGTTGTTTCCTTCGTCAACATGCCATCCGCATCGTAACCAAAAGTGAGCTTTTCGTGGGATACGAATTGTTTTTGCGTGGCATCATACGTGAACCTTTCTGATTTTAATCGCTTACCAATTGCATTGAAGGTTTCCTCCAAGGCACGGTTGGGTTCTCCATCTAAAAATTCCTTGGTGAGAATAATTTTAAAAGTCTGGCCACCACTTCTCTTTTCTGAGGTCCGAATTGATTTCTGCAAAATACCATTGGTCGAAAAACTCTGGGTCATTTCGCTCTTGTACTGCTGATATTCCACCGTGGTCTCATCCACTCCTCCTCCATGGGAAGTTGTAAGCTTTACAAGTTGCCCCTTATCATCGTATTCGTATTCCTGTTGCTCCAAAAACTGCTTGTCGTATGAAATTATTTTTTCCTTGACTTTTTTGAGTGAATCCGTCTCGATAGTGTAAAAATTGGCCATGGAGGTAGATGCATCCAAAACCTCATCCTTATAGCTTTCCATACGCTTTTCTACAAGTTCCTCCCCTTTATATTTGTAAAGGGTGATATCCTGGTCGGATTCATTGTATCGGGTAACCGAGCGGACCAACCTACTTTTTTCATCAAACTCAAAAAGCTCTCTTCCATAGTCAGTTATCACCAAGCACGATTTTACGTTTCCGCGTAGGTCAAAATCTTCAACATTGAAAATTTGAATGTCCTGCGCGATTCCCGTTCCGCCAAAAATCAAAAAGACCAGTACAAGTGAGGTGTAGTTTTTTATCATATGCCAAAATTAGTCCGAAGCTATAAATTAAAAAATCAAAAGCAATGCCAGAACGTAAATATTAACCTAAAGATAGTACGGGTATTCAATAGTTACCATGTAAATCATATGAAAACAACACTTTGAAATTCCATACGCTATGACGATACCCACAAACGCCGATAAAACGCAAAGTAAAAGGATTTGAGAAGTCCCTGTTAAAAAACGAGTATCATCCTTCTTAAAACCATTGCATGCATGCTAAATACGTGCCCCCTTTTTATTCTATTTGTGAAGCCCAAATAGAAATCTGGGTAGTGTCCTATACATTGAATTCGCATTCTTTTGATCAGCGTAAATCCCGAATTGAAATTATGCTTTCCTTCCTTTTTTGACTTTACTTCCTTATAATTACTCTGACCAGCATTTGTACCTCCTACTGTTCCATAAACAATCTTTTGACTAATTTTAGCAAATTTTTTACCAAAACATTACTCATGAAAACCCTCTTGTGGTGTTCCACTTTCCTTTTTTTATCCTGTCATCCATCCCATAAAGCAGTTTCCCAGAATAAACCTTTAAAAAAAGCTATAAATCCCGTTAAATATGCCGAAAGCATAACCCAGGACGAACTAAAAACGCATTTGTTCGTCTATGCGTCGGATGAATTCCAAGGCAGGGAAACCGGGAGTCCCGGACAGAAAAAGGCAGTAGAATATTTAAAAAAGTATTATGAAAAGCTCGGGATTCCCGCGGCGAAGACAAATGGCGACTATTTTCAAAAAGTGCCGCTCCAAAAAATGAGTGCCCCAGATGGCAGTCTTAGTGTAGGAAGTTCGGTTTTCCAACTGGGGGAAGAGATAGTTGCGTTTACCGGAGCCAACAACACATATAAAGAATTCGTATATATCGGATATGGTATTGAGGAAGAAAGTTATTCCGATTATTCTACCATCGATGTAGAAGGCAAAGCCGTTCTTATCAAGTCCGGAGAACCAAAAAACGATGATGGTTCTTTTTTGTTGTCCGGCAACCAAGAGGCCTCGGTATGGAGCAGTATGTCCGAGGGAATTGGTAAAAAAACAACTTTGGCTTTTGAAAAAGGGGCCCAGGCCATACTTTATTATGACGACGAGAATTATGCAAGATATCAACAGTATTTCACGTATATCAAAAACAGTAAAAACCCAAAAATGTCCTTAAGGGACGAAACGAACAAGAACGCGCTATTGGTCATCGATAAAACCGTCGCAACGCTTTTGCACAAGGACATCGTTGAAGATCACGTACCCAAATCGATACCCGTAGACCTAAAATTTCAAATCGAAAGCACGGGATGGGTAGATTCTGAAAATGTGGTGGCCTTTATAAAGGGGAGCACCAAACCAGAGGAATATGTGATCGTATCTTCCCATCTAGATCATATTGGTGTTACACCAGATGGACAAGTCAACAATGGTGCTGATGATGATGGCTCGGGAAGTGTTGCACTTCTGGAAATCGCCCAGGCGTTTAAGAAAGCTAAAGATGCTGGCAATGGTCCACGACGTTCTCTTGTTTTTTTGCATGTGACCGGAGAGGAAAAAGGATTGCTCGGTTCTAAATACTACACAGATTATAATCCTATTTTTCACTAGGAACAAACAGTGGCCGACCTAAACATTGATATGGTGGGAAGAATTGACCCTAAGCGTGAAGGTGACCGAAATTATGTCTATTTGATAGGTTCCGATAAGTTAAGTACGGAATTGCATGAATTATCAGAAGAGGTCAACCAAAAGTATATGCAGATTGAATTGGATTATACCTACAACGACGATAATGATCCGAACCGTTTCTATTATCGGAGCGATCATTACAATTTTGCAAAGAACAATATTCCGATTATCTTCTACTTCAACGGAACGCACGAAGACTACCATCGTCCCGGTGATACACCAGATAAAATAAATTATGACCTTTTGGAAAATCGAACCCGGCTTGTTTTTTACACGGCATGGGAACTGGCCAACCGGGAGAATAGGATTACTGTGGACAAAGCAGAGGAACAACAATAAGTTATACCCATAAAAAAAGCTCCTTAATACAGGAGCTCTTTTTTTGGGTGGAAGACCGGGTTCGAACCGGCGACCTCTGGAACCACAATCCAGCGCTCTAACCAACTGAGCTACAACCACCATTTTAGCGGACGCAAAGGTAGATTTTTTTATCAATTCTGTCAAAAGAATTATTCAATCCCATTCTTTTTCGATAGACCATTTGCGTCATACAGAAAGGCAAGTCATTGATATGCACCCACTCACCAAAAAATCCATAGATGCCTTTTTTTGTAAAACCTCGATGACGGACATTTCCGATGGAAGTAAACCTACAAAATTCGACGTTTCACAACATTAAATTTTACGTTGACCACGCAAAACCTATTTTTGGCCAGTTTATAACCAAATCGCGTTAATATCCCGAATCGATAAATATGGTCCGCAACCACCTAAAATTCTTTTTTTCAAAACTAGGTCTTGTCGCCATATTGCTAGTATTTTCCTTACCGCTTCAATCACAAAAGGGCAAAAGGGATAGCATTGCCTACCGCATCAAAAGACTGGAATCAACCAACCAGTTCAATGCCAAAGATTCTGTCCACATTGATTTATTGGCAAATCTAGCCAGACATTATCGATTTATAAACAATGATAGCCTGTACAAAATTTCCAAACGTGTTCTGTCCTTGAGCCAAGATATAGGGTACAAACTGGGAGAAGTAAACGCCTTGGAAAACATTGGTAGATATCACTCGGACCATGGAAAATACGAGAAGGCACTTGTTCATTTCAAAAAGGCACTACAACTATCGCGAAAAATTGGAGACACAAAAGCTGAACTCAACATAATCAATGATTTGGGGCATGATTATGCCTACACAGGCAATTACGCCGAAGCCTTGAATCTGTATCTTATCGGTCTGGATGTTGCGCAACAGACCGAAAACAACTACATGCTCTCCATCCTTAATGAAAATATCGCAGCGCTTTATGTAAATCAAAAGGATTTTAAGAATGCGCTGACCTTTTACGATAGGGTGCAACGCATAAATAAGGAGGTGGGCAACGAAGTGTTCCACGCGGAAACGCAAAGCAATATGGCCGCGCTTTATAAAAACGCAAAGAACTTTGAACTGGCCATGTTCAATGTCAATAAAAGTATCACCACCTTTGAGAGATTGAAGATTTACGATTGGTTGGCCTATGCATATGAAGTGAAGGGAAGTATTTATCTGGAACAAAAAAAATATCAGTGGGCCTTATATTGGTACGATCAGAGTAGTATGCTCCACCAAATACGGTTGCAGGATGATCGTGAGAAAATCAACTTGCTCAATGGGATGGCGAAGGTTTACTTAGGTCTGGACAGGGACAGTCTTTCATTGGCCACCGTACAGGAGGGGTTTCAACTTTCCAAAAAAATAAAATCACTTCAGGGACAAATTGATTGCTCGGAAACCTTATATCTTATCCACAAGAAAAAAAAGGATAGCGATATCGCCTTATCCTATCTGGAACTGTTTAAGCGACTCTCCGATTCGCTGTCCAAGGACAAGAACAAGCAAAGTTTGGCCCTTTTAGAAACGAAGTTGCAATATCAACAGGAAAAGCAAGAGCTTATTGCTTCAAACAAAACCGCATTGGCCAAACAAAGGAACTACATTTATTTTTCCGTGCTCATGGTCTTGATTCTTTCTACCGTGATATTCTTAATTCGAAGAAGTGAGAAAATCCAGAAAAAATTGAATCGGGAACTGAAGGAAAAGTCCCGTGTGGTCAGCAAAAGAGAAAATCAGTTGACCGAAATCAACAAGACAAAAACGAAGCTATTCTCAATAATCGGGCATGATCTACGGGGTCCGATTGGAGCTTTACAAGGCATGTTGAAATTATTTTCCGACGGCGAAATCAGTAAAAACGAATTCCTTTCATTCATCCCCAAATTAAGGAACGATGTGGAGAACATATCTTTTGCACTGAACAATTTGTTGTCGTGGGGACAGACCCAATTAAATGGCGTGACCACCAAACCCAAACGCATCCATTTTGAAAAACTGGTCTTGGATAACATTAAACTGCTTTCTGAAGTCGCTGCCAGCAAATCGATTAAAATAATGAACCAACTACCTGAGAACATAGTACTTTGGGCCGACTACAACCAAGTCGATATTGTGGTACGGAATCTGCTCAGCAATGCTATAAAATTTACGCCGGATGCCGGACTAATAACCATAGATGCCAAAGAAATCGGGGATGTATGGCAGATCATGATCCGTGACACAGGTATTGGCATGAACAAGGAAATTCAAAAGAAGATTTTTGTCGATACTACCAATATTACCACCTACGGAACCAATAACGAACGAGGGACGGGATTGGGACTATCACTTTGCAGGGAAATGATCAATAAGAATCGGGGTCAGATATGGGTTGAAAGTACACTTCGTAAAGGTTCCACTTTCTACTTTACCATTCCAAAGGCCGAAAAGCGCTACCAACAAGCTAGCTGATCAAAGAAGTGCTCCTAAGTGGTCCACGGCCACCAATCTTTCTACAGTGAAGCCCTCTGCGTACTCCACACCGACCAATCTTCCCAAATCGCGTGCACGATATTTTACACTTTCCAAAAAATTCTTACTACTTATCGGGGTTTCCGGTTCATCGCTATCTGGATCAAAAAACTGGGAGCTGTAGGCCATAATCGCCTCAGTTTTCTTATCGATGTATCCCGATACGTCCACTGCGAAGTCAGGATTTAGGTTTTTCCATTGAATGTAGTGGTACAACGCTATGGGGCGCCAAGCTTCCTGCCATCTTTCTTCTCCGTCCATTTTAGTATCAATTTTTACCAAACCACTCAGAAAACAGGCATCACTCACCAAATTACTGCCCTTGGCATGATCTATATGACGGTCTTCCACGGCATTGCACAGAACAAGGTCCGGTCTGTATTTACGGACCATTTTGATGATCTCCATCTGATGCCTTTTGTCGTTGACAAAGAAACCATCGGCAAATTCTAAATTCTCCCGAACGGCAATTCCAAGAATTTTCGCTGCTGCCGCTGCTTCTTTATCTCGTATTTCCGCGGATCCCCGGGTTCCGAGTTCACCGCGTGTCAAATCTACTATTCCCACTTTTTTTCCAAGTGCGACTTCTTTGGCAATGGTACCACCGGCACCAAGTTCCGCATCATCTGGATGGGCACCGAATACTAAAATATCCAATTTCATAAGGAAAGGGTCATTAGGCTAAAACAGACGTTGTTTTACTTTTGGACAGTGCTTGTTCCAAATCTTCTACTAAATCCTTGAATTCTTCAATACCCGAGGAAAAGCGCACCAAATTATCACCAATACCTTGTTTTTCCCTATCCTTTGGACTCATTAAGGCATGGGATGTCTTGACCGGGGAAATCATAGTGCTTTCCAATCCCGCAAGGCTCATGCTGGGTTTTATCAATTTAAGATTTTTAAAGAACAGGGAAACGTCTATCGCGGCTTGAAGCTCAAAAGAAAGCATCCCGCCATATCCTTTCATCTGGGAAGTTGCCAGATTATGTTCAGGGTGGGAGCTCAATCCGGGATAATTGACCTTGAATACATCTGGGTTGGTTTCCAAATAGGAGGCCAGTTGCATAGCATTTTCATTTTGAGCACCTACCCGGAGCGCCATGGTCTTCATGCTGCGTTCCAATAACCAGACTGTGTAGTCACTCAGACTACCACCGAAACAAATGGCGGTTTGGAACACTTTATCGATATTTTCTTGCGAAGCGGCAACGACCCCAGCGCATAAATCGGAATGTCCTCCCATGTATTTTGTAGCACTGTGCAGGACGATATCGATTCCAAAATCAACTGGGTTTTGATTGATTGGACTGGCAAAAGTGTTATCAATCATCGTAAGGACCCCATGCTGTGCTGCTAAATCGGAAACCGCCTTTAAATCCGTTATGGTCAAAAGGGGATTGGATGGTGTTTCAATATAAATAAGCTTTGTATTGGGTAAAAGCTCCTTTTCGAAATCCTCTACTTCCCATCCTTTGGTAAACGAATAACTAATTCCAAATTTCTCAAGTTGGGTCACGGCAAAATTGTAGGTGCCCCCATATAAGGTCTGTTGTAGAACAATATGGTCCCCTGTTCCGAGAAAGGTCATTAATGCCGTGCTGATGGCCGCCATTCCGCTTCCAAAAATCATGGCCGCCTCTGTATGCTCCAAAGCCGCCATTTTCTTGCACAGCGCTTCCTGATTAGGTGTGTTATAATATCTGGGATAGCGTTTAATGTCAACATCTTCAAAAGCATAAGAAGAACTCATGTACAACGGGGATGTTGCCCCCTTGTACACGGTATCCTCCACTCCTCCCACATGTGTGCAAATCGTGTTTATTCCCTTTTTAGCATCTTTCATTCCCTAATGTATTTCTGCTAAATATACGAAACACACTATACTTGGACTTCTTTCCATTTTCCTTTTCTGAACCAGATTATGGATAGTATTGCCAATAGAATTTCGGCAGAAGTAATCGCTACAAAGACTCCTTTAGCTTCCCAACCAAAACTCAAAGCAGCCAAATAAGCAAATGGTAGCTGATACGCCCAGAAAGCGATCAAATTGATTTTGGTCGGTGTTGTCGTATCCCCGGCTCCATTAAAGGCATTGGCCACTACCATCCCATACGCATAGAAAACATATCCCACTGCAATGATCTGTAAACATAACGAACCACTCTCCACTACACTTGGCTCAGCATTAAAAAGTGATATAATATACTCTGCTCCAAAGAAGTAGATTACGGAAATCAAGGCCATAAAGTAGGCATTGTACTTTCCGGTTATCCAGACTGACTTCTCTGCCCTATCTGGTTTTTTTGCTCCTAGGTTCTGTCCCACCATAGTTGCGGCGGCATTGCTCATACCCCATGAGGGCATCAATGTGAACATTATTACGCGAATGGCAATAGTATACCCTGCCAATACTTCGCTACCAAACTCAGACATGATGCGCATGAGAAAAACCCAGCTGGAAGTTCCTATCAAGAATTGGGCAATGCCACCTAGCGATACCTTGATAAGGTTCAGCATTACCTTGAGATTAAGTGCCACATCCTGGAAAACAAGTTTAATCCTACCCCAGCCAAAAAACAAAATACCCAATTGGAAAAGCACCGCTGTACCCCTGCCGATATTAGTGGCAATGGCCGCTCCCATGACACCGTATTCGGGTACGGGCCCCCAACCAAAAATGAATATTGGGTCCAAAATAATGTTGAGTCCATTGGACAACACCAAGGTCCACATAGCAATGGACGCATCGCCGGCACCGCGGAAAATAGCATTTATCAAAAAAAGGAGCATTATGGTGAGGTTACCGCCTATCAAAATTTGGGTATATCCATATCCTTCTGCGATTAAATCTGGCTCAGCACCCATTAACCCCAGAATTTCCTTAGCATAAAAAATACCGGCCAAACCGAACAGAATGGAGACCAGAATCCCCAACAAAATGGCCTGTACGGCAGCAACCCGTGCCCCAAGAACATCCTCTTCGCCAATTCGTCGAGCCACAACCGCTGTTGCTGCCATGCTCAAACCTATTGCCAGGGCATAAATTAAAGTGACCACGGATTCCGTTAAACCAATCGTGGCCACGGCGTTAACACTGACACGGGAAACATACGCAATATCCACCAAGGCAAATATGGACTCCATGAGCATTTCCAAAATCATGGGGATGGAAAGCATAAAAATAGCCCTGCGAATACTTCCTGAAGTGAAATTGGTTTCTCTACCGGTTACCGCAATCCAGAAGTAATTAAAAATTTTAGGGAATGAAACTTTTTTTAAGTCTGTCATTATTGTAAGAATTATGTAAATGAAAAAAGAGAAAAGACGTCGTATCGTTTGGACAACGATTATAACTTAACCAGACCGGCCGTGACATCTATAGCTGACATAATTCTTATAGCTTCATAATGCTGCAAATATGCTATTTTTTTTGAATTTTATCCTAATTTCATTTCGGAATTAACGTTTCTAATCTTTTCATCGCCAGAATATCATCATGAAACTTTTCACCAAAATCATTTTCCTTATCTTTTTAGTACTCCTTTCGTGCAAAAGCACAACACCCAAGTCGGATATAAAATCCAATTCTTCCCCGGCAACAGGTTATCAGGGGCAACCCCCCAGTCCCATAGTCCCCACCGTAGATAAACCAGTCCAGCGACAATGGAAAGGGACTTGGTCATTTAATGACAAAACGGTTTTTTTCAGTAACGATTTTGATGGTGCAAGACTGAACGGTGTGGCCTTTGATGGGAATGACCATTACACAGTTTGGATAACTGCCGAAAACACACCCATCAATGTAAGCCCTTGGTACGCTTTCAAGGTTTGGTCAAAATCTCCCAAAGAAGTCGTCATAAAACTGAGTTATCAAGACTCCAGGAGTCGCTATTATCCCAAACTGAGCAAAGACGGTATTCATTTTAAGCCTATCGATAGCGCGCTGTACAAACCCCTAAATCCAGGAGAAGGAGACTTTGGCATAAAAGCCGCTCCTGAATTTGTGGAGTTAAAAGTACAATTGGATGAAGCGCCCACGTGGATATCCGCACAAGAACTGTATCCTTCTAAAAGAATTGAAGCCTGGGTAGATTCACTGTCACTAGAAAATCACATAAAATCCTATTCGATTGGTGAAAGTCACGAAAAGCGACCGTTACATCTTATGGAAATTGGAACGGAAAATCCCGAAAAAAAGGCCATTTTGGTGATTACAAGACAACATCCACCTGAAGTAACGGGCTTCTTGGCCATGAAATCATTTATCGAAACTATGGGGGGAACGAGCGAACAGGCAAAGGAGTTCAGAAAAAACCATACTATTTTCGCAGTTCCTCTAATGAATCCTGATGGAGTGGACCACGGTCACTGGCGACATAATATGGGGGGCATTGATTTGAACCGGGACTGGCAGAATTTCAACCAACCCGAAACCCGAAGTGTACGGGATTTTCTCAGGAAAAAGGAAAAAGAAGGTTATCATTTCGTTTTTGGGGTGGATTTTCATTCCACTTGGGATGATATCTATTATCCTTTGGACACCTTAGCTACCGGTAAAAAAGGAAAAATTGTTTTCGACTGGATAAAGCGGATAAGTGAAAGATTACCCCAAAGGAAAACCAATGTAAAACCTTCAGAAAAATTAAGTCCAACTACGGTATCCCGCACCTATTTATTTGTGGAACACGGCATGCCAGCAATTGTATTCGAGTTGGGAGACAATACACCTAGGGATTTTTTGAAACAGAAAGGAAAAGTAGCAGCTGAAGAACTAATGGAATTACTTGAAAACAAGTAAATCGTTTTAAGGTTCACCGACTATTTCGGGAACTCCCTCACCTTGAGGCGCTTTTTTCACCTTTTGCCTTACAGGTGGATTTACATAGTGTACACGGTATCTCCAAAAACTAATTGCACCAAGAACGGTAATTCCAAGAACAATGTATTTTACGTAGTCCGGTGTTATCGCTGCGGACCCTGATTGTGCATAACTATGTAGACCTACCAGATAAAAGTTGACACCAAAATAGGTCATCATTCTGGAGCCGTTGGCCGCGACACTCATAAAATTGTAAAACCAGCGACCACGCAAAGCTGGGACAAAACGCATATGGAGGACAAAAGCATACGTCATAATTGAAACTAATGCCCAGGTTTCTTTAGGGTCCCAACCCCAATAGCGACCCCAGCTTTCATTGGCCCATTGACCGCCTAAAAAGTTTCCAATCGTCAACATCACCAACCCTATGGTGAGTGCCAGTTCATTGATAATCGTCAACTCTTTCAAACTGACATCCATACGTTTTTTGTTCTTTTTGGTGGTCAAAATCATCAAGAGCAAGGCGGTAACACCCAAAATCATACCCACGCTCAATGGGCCATAACTCCCAACGATCACAGCAACATGGATCATTAACCAATAACTGTCCAATACAGGTACAAGATTGCCAATAGCCGGGTCTACCCAACTCCAATTCGCTATCCACAAAAGCATGGAAGCCACAAAGGTGCTGGCTGCTAAAGTGAAGTCGCTTTTTTTAATAAAAAGCAATCCAATCCCCATCGTGGCCCAGCCTACATAAAGAATACTTTCATACGCATCGCTCCAGGGCGCGTGGCCGGATATATACCATCGAAGTATCAACCCAGCCGTATGCCAAACAAAAAGGATGACAATGATACCCTTAAAAAAATAGGTCGCCGTCTTCCATATCTCGCGTTCCTTAAAAATTCGGAACACCAGCACAAAAAACAGTGAGGCCCCAAGCAACATGTAGTATTTGTAAAGGCGATTAAAAATATCAAGTTTGTTGTAAATTATCTCTGCTTTTATTTTGTCATCCGGAGGGAGTACCTCAGAACCGTGGTTCTTTTGATTTTGTTTGAACGCTTCCAACAGTTTATCCGCTTGAGAATAATCCCCAGTGGTGATTGAACTTTGCAGGGTATTCAAATAAAAGGGCAGTGCGTTGGCCATAAAATTGGCGTACAAAGAGTCCTGCACTTGGTATTGCCCCGCCCGAAACTCCACGGCGGATATCCATTTATTGTTCTCATCATTTAACAGCGGAAATATTTTTAAGATCTGGCCACTCAAAGCCATTTCCAATAAACCAAAACGCTCATGCAACTTGATGAAGTCTTTCTGAAATTTATTGGGGGTTGTTGTAGAAGTCGCTTCCTTTAAATAAGGCTTTAGCCGGTACATACCTGTCGCATCGAAGAGGTCAGTGGCCTTAATATACTTTTCTCCTTTCTTTACTTTCAATATTTCCCGAATACTATCATTTTGTTCGGTGCCCAGGTTGGTGACTATAAATTCTGTATGATACCAGGCAACCCGAATGAGCATCATGGATAGGAAGACCTGGTCTGAATCTAGTCCACGAAATTTGTCTTTACCGCTCAGCTTTCGTAGAAGTTCCGAGGTAAAGGTATGTAAGGGTTTCATCCGCCCTCCTTCATCTTGTACCACTAAAGCACCAAACTTTTCCGCATGTTCCTTTGCCACAGTGGTCGCTTCGATTACAGAATCGATTTGAGCGCTTGTTGGTGCGGTAATGTGGTTTTCATTGCTCTGCTGTCCGAATGACAAAGAGCAAAGAAAAAAGGCAAATAGGGTCAGAGCCGCTTTTTTCTTCTGTACACTTTTTAAGGATTTGGCTAAATCACGAAATCGGGTCTTACCAAAAAACATGATTCCGAGCAGTCCCATGTAGAGCAAAAAATATCCGATGTAGGATATCCACGTCCCAAGAAAGTCATGGTTGACCGAGAGAACCGTTCCTTTTTCATCGGGATGAAAGCTGGATTGAAAAAAACGATATCCCTGATGGTCTAAAACATGGTTCATAAAAATATCGTAATCAAAGGAGCGATTGTCCATTACAGTAATCTTGCTCATAAAAGAAGCGTAACCAGTTTCGGTGCCGGGATATTTTTCAGCAATAAAATCATTGAGTTGGATGGAAAACGGTAGTTCATGTATTTTTGAACCATAGCTCAATGAAAAATCCAGACCCCCTACCGTTATCTTTTCTGAAAATTCCGCACTTCCTTTTCCTCCCAAAAGCTTGAGTTCTTTGGCTTCTCCATTTGAATATATTGAGACCACTAAAGCTTCTTGGGTTGCATCGGTCATCTCCTCTTCGGGCACGGGAACGACATCATAACGTCCTTGGACCATCGGTTCTGGAATCACAAATTGCATACCTGCCAGGGTATACAAGGACCTGAGTTGCAAAACTTGAAGACTATCACTTAGCACTTGCCCCTGAAACTGGTCCGCCATCCGCATAAAACCGCCTTCAAAGGGTGATTTAATCCTGTACTGAGCTCCAACTGTATAAATATTGATCGCACCCTGGGTTTCATTGTTGAGTGCAAATAGTACATTGTGTATATTGGCGACTTGACCATCTTGCAGGTAATGCTCATGCCGCTGCCCATCCCCCGCCTCTACAATCTTGAGATATTCCTTACCGTTCGGATCGGGGACCAATCCTTCTTTTGCACCTTCCAAAAAATCGACATAGGTTACTGTGAAGCGTTGTCCGTTAAAATCTGATTTCCAAGGCAAACTGGACCGTAAACCTTCCGAAGTGACCAAAATATCGTCTTCCAATATTCTACGTTTGGTCGTACCATCAATAGCACCATCAATATATGCGGTAAGATATGTTTTATCAGAATAGAACCGATTTTCAGAAGCCCCTTCGCGAATGGGCATCATCCCTTCATAACTTATATAGCGCGTAACAAAGGCCCCTATAATGATGAGTATCCAGGAAAGGTGTAGCACCAGAACGGGCCATTTTTTCCAAGAAAGCAATCGGTAGCGAAAAATATTACCGATAAAGTTTATCACAAAGAAGACCATAATGGCTTCAAACCAAGTAGCATTGTAAATGTAGATACGCGCAGTTTCTGTACTGTACCAACTTTCCATAAAAGTTCCTAAAGCCATGGCTGCGGCGAACACCAAAAACAGGACCGCCATGAGCTTAGTGGAAAAAAGCGTCTTCTTTAAAATCTCCAACATCTATGCAAAGCTGTGTTCAGCATGCAAAATTACTACCTTTTTACATTTTTGTGTGAATCGACGAGCTTTAAAAAGTTAAACACAATTGTTAATTATTCATAAAATCCGCTTGAAGTAAATTCGTAGTTTTGGCCATGCTTTCGGTCATTATTCTAGGAACAGGAAATGTTGCGGAAAATCTATTTTTTGCATTTCAAGGAACAAAGCACATTGCGGTGGAACAGGTTTTTGGAAGGAATCCATCTTCTTTGCAAAAATTTGCAAAAAAGGTTGACGTTGTTTCCGATTACGCCGATATTGCCCAAGCTGATATTTACATTATTGCGGTATCCGATAAGGCGCTGGGGAATGTTGCAGAAAAACTGAGTGATAAAAAAGGACTTGTAGTCCATACTTCGGGAGCTGAAGCAATGGACGCAATAAAATCTAAAAATCGAGGGGTTTTTTATCCATTGCAAACATTTACAAAAGGAAGAGTTTTAGGGTTTCGCGACATTCCCATTTGTATTGAAGCGAGAACAAATACGGGACTTGAACAACTGAAGCAGTTGGCACAAAGTATCTCGAGAAGCATTCTCATTGTCGATTCCGGAAAAAGAAAAAAAATACACCTTGCAGCGGTTTTCTGCAATAATTTCAGCAACCATCTTTTTCATATCGGTAAAACAATTTGTGAAAGCGAAAACCTGCCTTTTGACTTGTTGAAACCCTTACTTTTGGAAACCGTTGAAAAGTTGGGGACACTTTCCCCGTTCGAAGCCCAAACAGGACCTGCCCGCAGAAATGACATAACCAGCATCAAAAAACATGAAGAACTATTGGCAAAAAATGCCTATCAAAAGATATATGCCATAATGAGCGAATCAATCCAAAAAACCTATGAAAAAAAACTATAAAGAGCTTTTGAACGACATCACCACCTTTGTTTTTGATGTGGATGGCGTCTTTACCGATGGTTCCATTTTGGTCACCACAGATGGGGAAATGCTTCGGAAAATGAATGTCAAAGATGGCTATGCCCTAAAAACCGCACTTCAAAAAGGATACAAAATTTGTATAATTACCGGAGGCTCTAACGAAGGGGTAAAAAAACGGTTGATGGGATTGGGGATAACCGATATTTACTTGGGGGCCCACTACAAACAGGAACCGCTCGAAGAATTCTTGGACATACATGCCATTCTGCCCAAAAATGTACTTTACATGGGCGATGATCTTCCGGATATCCCGCCCATGCGTATGGTGGCCTTAGCTGCATCTCCGCAAAATGCCGTAGCAGAAGTAAAGGCTATTTCAGACTATGTATCCCACAAAAATGGAGGTGACGGCTGTGTTCGCGATATCATTGAACAGGTACTCAAAGTACGCGGGGATTGGAATGATAACTTCAGCGCTAAAAATGATTGAACCGAATCCTCTTGCCCAAAAACTAGAAGGGTACCAACTTATTTTAGGTTCAGGTTCTCCCAGAAGAAGAATGTATTTGAAAGCATTGGGCCTTCCCTTTACCGTTCAAAAAAAGGAAGTCGATGAAATTTATCCCAACCATCTCCAAGGTGAGAAAATTGCCGAATATCTTGCTGAATTGAAAGCAGGCCCTTTCGAAAACCAACTTGTAGATAAGGACATACTCATCACGGCAGATACGGTAGTTTGGCATAAGAAGACGTCCTTGGCCAAGGCCAACGGTCCAAAAGACGCCTTAGAAATGTTGCAAAGGCTATCTGGGGATTGGCATCAGGTGATAACTGCGGTATGCTTCACCACCAAACATGCGCAACAAACCATATCAGAGACCACGCAGGTCAAGTTTATGGATTTTTCAGAAGCGGAACTCAATCATTACATCCAAGCGGACAAACCGTACGATAAGGCGGGAGCCTATGGAATACAAGAATGGTTGGGCAATATAGGTATTTCAGAAATCAAAGGTTCCTACACCAATGTAGTGGGCCTGCCCACCCACCTCGTTTACAAAACGTTAATGGACATGGTTTCTTAATACGGGTTATGTAATTTTGAAAAAAACCAAGGTTATTATGAAAAAGTACTTTAACAACAGAACCATGCCGGTTGCGATTCTCGGAATCCTCCTTTTAAGTGGTGCCTGTAACGATGTAGAAAAAAACAAGGAACGGGAATTGGCTTTGAACGATGAAGAGGTAGGGCTTGAAAAAGCAAAGGAGCTTCCAAAAAAACCCTTGTCCGAAGAATTCAAAAAATACTGGTACGCGGGAAATGCGGAAATCACCTCCTATGAATTGGAGCAGGCGAGATATGGGGAAATCAGAGAAGGAAAGTCAGTTTTAATTTATGTAACCGAACCTTTCCTCCCTGAAAAGCAGGTTAAAGCAGACCGAAATAATCCCGGTAATGTTCCTGTTTTAAAATTGAACGCCACTAAAAAGTATTTGACCGGTATTTATCCCTATTCCATAATGTCAAGTACCTTTTATCCCGTTTATGACAATCAGCACGCGCTAAAAACCAGTCTTTCCGTCCAGGAATGGTGCGGACATGTCTATTCCCAGATAAACAATCGCGATATGTTTGAATTCACTTCGCATTCCTATTTTGAAGGAGAAGCAGATGAAAGTGAAACATTGGAAAAAAGTGTTCTCGAAAATGAAATTTGGAACAAAATCCGAATACATCCTGAAGAACTTCCAATTGGCGATCTTAACATGGTGCCATCGCTGGAATACATTCGTTTACGACATAAACCTTTTGGGGCTTACGAAGCTGTTGCCAGTATAAATTCCGAGGGAGATGTTTCCACCTATACGGTCAACTATCCGAAATTAGAAAGGTCCATCTCTATCACGTTCTCCAAAGCGTTCCCTTATACGATACAAGGTTGGAATGAAGAATTTAAAAGTGGATTCGGTCCAAATGCCCAAATCCTAAGGACAAAAGCCACCAAATTAAAGCATTTGAAAACTGCATATTGGGGACAGAACAGTAACAAAGACTTGGTATTGAGAGATAGTTTGGGGCTTTAAAAGCACTTGCATTCAAGTATTTATCCACTGATTACCCTGTTAAAGATGTTCTAAATAAGGTATCGGCTGGAATGAATATTTTTATATTTGACCAACCACTAAAAACGTACCAATGCGAAATTTTTGGGTCAAACTGTTGACCGTATGCTTCTTTGTATCAAATTCGTTCGCACAAAAACCGGCTAAGCCATCCTCCGCTGAAATATACCACAGCATTAAAAAGCTCAACTTTTTGGGAACTGCACTTTATGTTGCGGCGCATCCCGATGATGAGAATACGAGGCTTATTTCCTATTTATCAAATTATCAAAAAGCAAGAACCGCCTATCTCTCCCTTACACGTGGAGATGGAGGTCAAAATCTAATAGGTCCTGAACTTAGGGAGCTTCTTGGGGTTTTGCGCACACAAGAGCTGCTCGCGGCAAGAAGGGTCGACGGTGGCGAGCAGTGGTTTTCACGTGCCAATGATTTCGGATATTCCAAGCAACCCGATGAGACCCTTTCCATTTGGGACAAGGAAGAAGTTCTGGGCGATGTGGTCTGGGCTATCAGAAATTTGAAACCTGACATCGTCATAAACCGCTTTGATCACAGAACCCCGGGCACCACACATGGTCACCATACAGCTTCTGCCATGCTAAGTCTAGAGGCGTTTGATTTGGTCAATGACCCCAAGGCCTATCCTGAGCAACTGGAACTTACCGAACTATGGCAACCCAAACGTGTATTCTTCAATACTTCCTGGTGGTTCTATGGAAGTCGGGAAAATTTCGAAAAAGCGGATAAATCCAACCTGGTAAAATTGGATGTCGGTGTCTACTATCCCGAATTGGGACTATCCAACAATGAGATGGCCTCTGTGGCCAGCAGCCAACATTTGTGCCAGGGCTTTGGAAGATTGACCACCCGTGGCTCCCAGGATGAGTATGTGGAATTGGTAAAAGGAGACATGCCCTCATCCGTAAATCTGTTTGATGGAATCGATACAAGTTGGTCAAGAATTGAAGGAGGCAAGCCGATTGGCGAGATTTTATATAAAATTGAGGAAAATTTCAATTTTCAGAATCCCTCAAAACATGTACCGGAGTTGGTGCGGGCCTACCAGCTTTTGCAGAAGATAAATGATGCGCACTGGAGAATGTTAAAATCCGAGGCATTGAAAAACATTATTCTAGCTTGTTCCGGTCTTTATCTGGAGGCAAGTGCGGAGACTGCATCTACGACTCCTAAAAATTCAGCTAAAATAAACTTTGAAGTCCTAAACCGAAGTGACCTACCCATCCGTTTAAAGGAGATACAACTCCTAGGATCAAATGGGAAACTATCCCCCAATATGGACCTTGGCAACAACAAAAAGGAAAACCTTTCCTTGGATTTGATGGTAGAGCCTACTCAAAAAATATCAGGCCCGTATTGGTTGCAAAAACCTTGGGATTTGGGCATGTACACCGTGGAACAACAGGAGCTTATGGGAAAGGCCGAGACACCCAAGGCATTTCAAGCAAGATTTACACTTTCTTTGGACGGGGTTGAAATCGCCTTTGACAAACCTGTGGTCCATCGATTTTCAAAACCAGATAAGGGCGAACTTTATGAACCTTTTGTAGTTTTACCCGAAGTGACCACCCAAATTGCTGAAAAAGTACTCATTTTTGCATCAAAGGACACTAAGGAAGTTACCGTAAAGGTCAAAGCGGGAAGAGATGCTATTTCTGGCGAAATACAACTGTCGCACCCACAGGGGTGGGTGGTAAATCCAAAAAGCGTGGCGTTTTCCATCGAAAAAGTGGGACAGGAGCAATCGGTAATATTTCAAGTAACCCCACCGGATGGGGACAATGAAGGTAAAATTGTACCTATAGCGAAAGTCAATGGCAAAGAGTATGACAAAGAGCTAATCGAAATCGTCTACGATCACATTCCGAAGCAATCCGTTCTATTAAAGTCCGAAGCCAAAGTAGTGCGCATGAACATCAATAAGACCGGGGAACGTATTGCGTATATTATGGGGGCCGGCGATAAAGTTCCGGAAAGCTTGGAGCAAATCGGTTATCAATTGTATTTAGTGTACCCGGATAACATTCAACCGGGCACATTAGAAAAATATGATGCTGTTGTTGGTGGTATTCGGGCGTATATCGTAGTAGAGTCCTTAAATTTGAAACAGGCGTTCTTGCTGGAATACGTAGAAAATGGTGGAAATCTCGTGGTCCAATACAATACGGCCAACCGATGGCGCAAGCAATTTGAAAATATAGCACCATATAACCTATCCATTTCAAGGGACAGGGTCACTGACGAAAATGCCCGGGTTGAAATTATCGATAAGGAACATTCACTTGTCAACTTCCCCAATACCATCACAGCGGCTGATTTTGAAAATTGGGTTCAAGAACGGGGATTATATTTCCCCAATCAATGGAGCCCGGAATTCACTCCTATTTTATCCATGAACGATCCCGGCGAACCTCCCAAACAAGGAAGCCTCCTTGTAGCTCCTTATGGAAAAGGGCATTATATTTACACTAGCCTCAGTTTTTTCAGAGAACTTCCCGCTGGCGTGTCCGGAGCATACAAACTCTTCGCCAATATGCTATCCATCGGAAAAAGTGAAATGAAATCAGAAAACAATATCAAAGGATAATATGGACAAAAAATTTCAATGGAAAAGGGAATATACCATTGTTATCGTTCTTAATATCCTTTATGTTGCCATTTTTTATCTCATTATGGCATTTAACATCTAACCATCAGCATGGATATACTGGATTGGATTGTTCTGGGTACTACCCTTTTTTTCATTGTGGTTTATGGAGTTTGGAAAACCAAAGGCAGCAAAAATGTAGACGATTACGTACTGGGAGGCCATGACGCCAAATGGTGGACGATAGGTCTTTCTGTAATGGCAACCCAGGCAAGCGCTATCACTTTCTTGTCCACTCCAGGGCAGGCTTTCCATGACGGTCTCGGATTTGTACAATTTTATCTAGGTCTTCCCCTCGCCATGATTTTCATCTGTATGGTGTTCATTCCCATTTACAGAAAACTAAAAGTTTTTACCGCGTATGAAATGCTTGAGGGAAGATTTGATTTAAAGACACGTACCCTGACCGCCATACTGTTCCTTGTCCAAAGGGGACTTGCTGCAGGAATCACGATTTTTGCGCCTTCCATTATTCTATCTGCAGTATTGGGATGGGACCTAAGGACATTGAACATCATCATAGGTATTCTGGTCATTGCCTACACTGTATCGGGAGGTACAAAAGCGGTAAGTGTGACCCAAAAACAGCAGATGTTCATAATCATGGTGGGCATGTTCTTTGCTTTTTTCTTTATTCTAGGCTCTCTACCTACTGGGGTTTCTTTTGGCGAAGCCCTTAAAATAGCTGGAGCAAATAACAAACTTCAGATTTTGGATTTCAGTCTGGATACCCAGAATAGATATACCTTTTGGAGCGGAATAACGGGAGGTTTTTTCTTGGCACTGGCCTATTTTGGAACTGATCAAAGCCAAGTTCAACGCTATTTGTCCGGTGAATCCATAAGGGAAAGTCAACTCGGTCTCATTTTTAATGGTGTTTTCAAGATTCCCATGCAGTTTTTCATTCTTTTGGTCGGTGTCATGGTTTTCGTGTTCTATCAGTACAATCCATCGCCGTTGAACTTTAATCCGGCAGCTACAGAAGTGGTTTTGGAGTCTGAGCATGGTGAAAAATACAAGGCCCTTGAAGCGGGCCATTTGGTATTGGAGCGTGAAAAGCGAATGGCACAACTCGCTTTTTCAGCGGCATTGGAGCTCAAAGAATACAATACCATCATCAAGGCGGAACAGAACATCCAGAAAATCAACCAGCAGGAACGCGCCAATCGCGAGGCTGCGCGGGATTTGATATCCAAGGCAGATGATTCTGTAGAGACCAACGACAAAGACTATGTATTTATCCATTTCATCTTGAAAAACCTTCCAAATGGCCTTATCGGGCTTCTTTTGGCCGTAATTTTATCTGCCGCAATGTCCTCCACCGCCTCCGAACTGAATGCTTTGGGGACCATTACCGCATTGGATTTGTACAAGCGGAACAAAAAGAAAATCATGGATGAGAAGCATTATGTGAAAGCTGCGAAAGGAT
This sequence comes from uncultured Allomuricauda sp., assembly GCF_937884665.1. Taxonomy (GTDB): domain Bacteria; phylum Bacteroidota; class Bacteroidia; order Flavobacteriales; family Flavobacteriaceae; genus Flagellimonas. Next base: position 74,804 of record NZ_CAKZYF010000106.1, read on the forward strand.
TCACGCTCCTGTGGGGTGTAGTCGCCATCTCAATAGCCTGTGTCGCCAATCTCTTTGACAATCTTATTCAATTGGTGAATATTATCGGTTCCATCTTTTACGGTAACGTACTTGGGATTTTCTTACTGGCATTTTTCTTTAAATATGTTAAGGGAGACTCGGTTTTTATCGCTGCTATTGTAACCCAAGTTATCGTGATCGTAGGTTGGTATTTTGATTGGATGTCCTATTTGTGGTTAAATGCGTTTGGATGTCTATTGGTCATCAGCTTGGCCCTGTTGATGGAAACCTTTGATGGATTCCTGCGAAAACCTCCTATAAAGTCATAAAAAAAGTCCGCCAAAGAGCGGACCTTTATCTTTTTTATTAAATTATCTAAAGAGCTCCCCATTCTTTCAGCGAATCCTGATTTAGTTTTACATAGCCCTGGTTCCCAGCGGTTTCAGCCGCTGCCATTGATTTTTTAGCTGCTTCAATAGCCCCCTTCTTATCTCCTAGCTTTGCATATATCAAGGATTGTCTTCTCATGATCCAATATGCTTTTTCGTTCATGGATACAGCTTTGTCTATCCATTCCTTGGCCTTATTTAAATCTCTACCTTCTTCATAATAGTAGGATGCAGAAGCATATAGCTCGTTAGCACTAGGGCCGGACATCAACTTCGTTATACTCTTGTCCGCCTTTTCTGCCGTAGGTACTTCAAACTTTACACCAACATAAGACTTCTCCCACATAATACCCAGTGCCGCTCCGTTGTTATGGAGGTCATCAATTGTTATCGTAAAGGTCTCCACTGGGAACTCTATAGGAAATACTTCGGTCGTAGTTTTTGCTGCGACTTTGCTTTCGTCCCATTCCCGAGGTACCCCCCAATTATCAGTATCGGCATAAAAAAGAACTTCCCACGATGTCTTTCCCGGCTTTGTATAAATCGCATAAGAACCTGCTTTTAAAGTCTGTCCATCAATTGTTACATCGTCACTGAAACTAACTACTGTATTTTTATTGGCCCCAGTTCTCCATACCTTATCATAAGGTACAAGATTTCCAAAAATAGTTCTTTCCTTCATGGAAGGCCGGGAATATTCCACTGTTACCTCGGTCAACCCAACAGTTTGTATAATTTTGGATGACGGACTGGGTTGAGGGGTTTCCAATTGCGCTTCCAAGGATAGCGTAACCATCAAGGTGAACGCAAGAACAGCTAATTTTTTCATTTTAAACGTATTTTAGATTTGTTAGTGGAACAAAACTAAACAGAAAGGAAAGTTGCTTTTGTTAAGGAATCCTTAAAAGGCTTTGGTGCGTGGGAAGCAAAAATTTTTTTTGTTTAGTTTTTTTAGTTTTTCATTAAACATTTTAGATTTATCTTTGTCAAAAACAAGGGATGCAATTGTATCAGCTTAAATCGAGACAGGCTTTGCCCATTACCAAAGAGCAAGCTTGGAACTTTTTTTCCAGTCCCAAAAATTTGAAGGTAATCACACCTGAACATATGGGATTTCATATTTTGGATGGAGCGGATACTGCTATATTTCCAGGTCAAATTATCCAATATCTGGTCAAACCCTTTCCTTTTTATTCAGTTAAATGGGTAACAGAAATCACGCACGTGGAACCCGGTAAGTTTTTTGTAGATGAACAGCGTTTTGGTCCCTACGCACTTTGGCACCACAAGCATTTTATAAAGCCTTTGGAAAAGGGTGTTGAAATGCTGGATGTAGTTGATTACAAATTGCCCTTTGGAATTCTAGGTCGAATCGCGCATCCTATTTTGGTGAAAAAACAACTCGAAAAAATATTCAACTTCCGAGAACAAAAACTGACTGAACTCTTCGGAAAAATAGAGGGAGAGGCCTCCAGGCTTGAATTAAAATCAATTTAAATGAAAAAAAACATCGTACTTATAGGTGGATCCTATGGTATTGGTTATGAAATAGCCAATCAAATGGTTCAGGACCACACCATTTATATCGCATCAAGAACCCATGAAAACATTTCCAACGGTAATTTCAACCACATCCCGTTCGATGTTTTAACCGACGATATCGCTACGATACCCCTCCCAGAACAAATCCATGGTTTTGTCTTTTGCCCGGGTTCCATAAACCTAAAACCCTTGAAGATGCTCAATATGGAAGCTTTCCGACAGGATATGGAGCTAAATTTCTTCGCCATGGTCAATGTGGTCAAATCGATTGTCCCGAAAATGGCAGAAGGTTCCAGTATGGTTTTTTTTAGTACCGTTGCCGTATCAACAGGTATGCCTTTCCATACCAGTGTCGCGGCCGCAAAAGGTGCCATTGAAGGCTTTTCAAGGTCCATGGCCGCAGAATACGCACCAAAAATACGCGTAAATACCATTGCGCCTTCTCTTGTTGATACCCCGCTGGCCAAACGCTTGCTGAACAATGACAAAAAGAAAGAATTGATGTCCCAAAGACATCCTTTAAAACGGGTAGGAAACGTGAAGGACATTGCCAACATAGCTGTTTTTCTATTGAATACTGAAAATAGCTGGATTACCGGCCAAGTCATCGGTGTCGACGGCGGAATGTCTTCCTTAAACGTAAGTTAATGGCGCAAAAATTGAGTCTTTTTTGGTTCCGCCGTGATTTGCGTTTGGACGATAACGTGGGACTTTATCAAGCACTTCAATCGGAGAATCCGGTTATGCCCCTTTTTCTTTTTGATAGCGATATTCTTTCCAAACTTCCCAAAAACGATGCACGGATCAGTTTCATTTACCAAGAACTGCAGAAGATGCGTGAAGAAATGCATCTTAAATACGGGAGCAGCCTAGCTATATATCACGGTAAGCCTCTAACAATTTTCAAACAGCTAATCCAAGAATTCGAGATAGAGGCAGTCTACACCAATCATGATTATGAACCCTACGCTAGACATAGGGATGGGGAAATCCAAAAACTACTCGAAGCACACAAAATATCGTTCAAAACCTTTAAAGACCAGGTTATTTTTGAAAAAGACGATGTCCTTAAAGATGATGGTAAACCGTATGTGGTTTACACACCCTATAAAAATAAGTGGAAAGAAATCTTCAATTCGTCCATACACGTTTTAGATTACAGTCCCACTTCAAGTTTTGGGAACCTTATACAGGATACAACATTACCCAACTTAAAACTAAAGGACATCGGCTTTGTTGCATCTGAGATATCCGTGCCCCAATCCGTAACTTCTCCCCAACTTATCGATAATTATGAAGCTACCCGAAATTTTCCAGGTTTAAAACAAGGGACCTCACGTTTAGGTCCACACTTACGTTTCGGTACCATTTCAATTCGGAAAATGGTAAAAAAAGCAATGGGTGAAAACAATCCCGTTTTTAGGCATGAATTGATTTGGCTCGAGTTTTTTTTGCAGATTCTTTGGCATTTTCCAAAAACCGTGGAACACGCTTTTAAGCCCAAATACGATAGGATTGTTTGGAGAAACAATGAGGAAGAGTTTGAACGCTGGAAAAATGGTCAAACAGGATATGCCCTAGTAGATGCCGGAATGCGCGAGTTGAACACCACGGGATACATGCACAACAGGGTACGCATGTTGGTTGCTAGCTTTTTGTGCAAGCACTTATTGATTGATTGGCGCTGGGGAGAAGCCGATTTTGCAGAAAAACTTCTCGACTATGAACAAGCCAGTAATGTGGGAAATTGGCAATGGGCCTCTGGCAGTGGAGTAGATGCCGCGCCTTATTTCCGTATTTTCAATCCCATGACCCAAGTGGACAAGTTTGATAAACAGAAAGAGTACATCAATACTTGGGTTCCAGAACTACAGGAACTTACCTATCCGGAAAAAATGGTAGACCACAAAATGGCCAGGGAGCGCTGTCTTCGTGTCTACAAGGAAGCTCTTGGGTAATCCATTTTTTACTTGTTGAAACCAGAGTAGCTTTTTGGTTCCATTTCTTCAGGGTGAAGCATGTTACTTGTCGTTTTTACAAAGAATACAACGTATCCAAAAAACCTCAAACGAAGGATTTGAAAGACAAGTTGCCTTGTCCCGTTCCTTTACTATGCGCAACGCGGTTTAACTAAATTCCCAAAAAGCGTATCTTGGACCGTTATTTATTTCGGTGTTGCTTAAATCGATGAAGAAATTTCTTCTTTTGCCTTTTTTATTCGTAACTGCTACGGTCTGTGCACAATATAATCCATTGGCATTTTTTGAACCTCTAATGGGAAGGACCTGGAGTGCGGAAGGAGTATGGGAAAATGGTAGCGGATTCAGACAGGAAATCAATTTTGAATACAGTTTGGACAGTACGTTGGTGCTGGTCAAATCCAAAGGCTTTACCGATAAGCAGCAAACGACTTTTGGACCCAGAAACCACGGAATCCGAAAGTACGATCCCAATTCAAAATCCATCCAATTCTGGGAGTTCGATGTTTTCGGAAGTGTTACGAAGGGCATGGTAAAACAGGAGGGCAATGATATTCGATACACCTATACCTACGGAGAGACCCAGGTAACGGACCTATGGGAATTTGTGGACAAAGATACCTATACGTTCAAAGTAGGGGAATACGTTGGTGGTAACTGGACACAAACCTATTTAACCACTGAGTTTAACGCTATCGGAAATCAAGGATATGGCTTTCAGTTCGACCACCAATCGTTAGTGGTAAAAAATCTTAGGAAGGCCGGTGATTTCTATCGAGATGTTTTTGGATTTGAGGAAATTCCGCACCCAGAACGAAAACCCGGTTTTCGTTGGTTCAATATCTATGGAAAATCACAACTGCACCTCATCAAAAAGGAAGTTGTGGAATTCAAGAAAGATAAGAGTATACATCTATGTCTCTCCACGAAGAATTTAGAACATCTCATCGAACGTTTGATGGAAAAAGAAATCACGTTTTATGATTGGCCGGGCAATGTAAATTCAGTCACCGATCGTGCTGACGGAGTAAAACAAATATACATTCAAGATCCTGAAGGGTATTGGATTGAAATCAATAATGCACCCCACTAAAAATACTGTCCAATGCCAAAAACAATGCCATTGGAACCGTCTTCAGAAACGCCAATGCCATAATCCAGTCTAAAAACCGCATTGAAAATACGTTTGTGTATAAATCTAACCCCAAATCCAGGAAATACACGGACATTGCTTCCACTAAACAACTCTGAAAAATCTTCACCAGGATTTCTCCAAGAACCGGCATCTATAAAAGCGTTTCCCTGGAAGGCAAACCATCCTCTTTCATAAAATGTATGACGATATTCTGTATTTAAAACAATGGCGGCGGTACCTCGGTCCACAGTATTCCCCACGCCTCGAATATTCAATTGATTGTCCAAGGTAAAAGGAGCAAAAGGCGAATCCTCATTCCCAATAGAGGCCGCCAAACGTAATCTGGAGGCCCAATTGCCGCGCTCCCTAACCTTTTTGTAGTAAATGAAATCATTTCTTATGGAGAGAAAATCGCCCAAAAAAGTTTCGGCTTCCCCTTCCCCATCCAAAAAAGTAAAATATTGCGCGGTAAACTCATTGTTGACACCGTCAATATATTGATAATCAATATCTACATTGATATGTCTGTAAAATGCACGATATACCAACTTATCCGCTGAAAGCGATAAGGGTGCGTCGGGCACAGGAACCTCACCTATAAAATCATAAGACTCTTTTACAAAACTCGCCCCTATCTCAGCTTCATTATGAAAGTCAAACGAAAAAATAAGATTTGCCTCAGCAGATTGACTGTTAAATCTGTAGTCCTTGGTTCCCTCCGTGAAAAATACGGGTTCCTGGGTGGTCTGGTCTTGAAAACTGAAACCTACTCCCAATTTGTCGCTGAAAAGAAATGGGTGTTCATAAAAGAATCCATAGGAATTGAAAACGTTCCTTGCATAAAAGGCTCCCAACAGCTGATTATTTCCCAAAAAATTAAACTCAAATACTGAAAGTCGATAGGCAAAATCCCCATTGTTGGCAGTAGCGATCCGTAACCCCGGAATAATGGTGAAATTCTCTACAATCTCGTAGCGTAGAATATTTTTTCCCGCTTTTTCCTCAATGGAATACGAAGCATTGGCTATTCCCGGTAGACGCTTTAGGCGTTCTACATCTGTACGGATCTTCAAGGAATCATAAGGACTATCAGGTTTTACTTTTACCAAACGTCGCAAAAAACGTTCCTTGGTACGTTTCAAACCGGAAAACTCCAATTGGTCAACGGTTTGCTGGGAAAACGAAAAAGACGTCACCAGTAAAAAACACAGGATAATTTTATACATCCGCATAGGGTTTGATGTTGATTATGACGAATTCCATACAGTTTCCATACAGTTTCTTAACACTTTTTAAGATAACCTCTGATTTTAACGCTAGTTTAAATCTCTTTAAAGCAATAATTTTAGAAAAACTTGCGGTATGGAACAATTCGCATTCCAAACATTTCCCTTAGGTTTTCCCTGGCCAACGCAAAATCCTTTTCTTTTTTGCGCGTATCATTTAGACCGTTATCCGAGAGGTAATGAAAATATGGGACCGGACACTAAACTTTTGATGGGCAGGAACCTTGGAAATGACTTCACACTAAAAGATGGGTGGCGGATGTACCATGGGGCCACAATTCCCGGCTTTCCCTACCATCCACATCGCGGTTTTGAAACGATCACCCTGGTGAACAAAGGGTATTGCGATCATTCGGATTCATTAGGTGCTGCAGGTCGATTTGGTGAAGGGGACGTACAATGGATGACCGCTGGCCGGGGAGTACAACATTCCGAAATGTTTCCTCTTTTAAATGAGGATAAAGATAATCCCTTGGAGCTTTTTCAAGTATGGTTGAACCTGCCCAGAAAAGATAAGTTTGTGGAACCCCACTTCAAGATGTTGTGGCACGAAGACATTCCCGTTCTACAGGAGGAAAATGCCCAGGTCAAGATTATTGCAGGCAACTATAAAGGAACTCAAGCCTTGGACGCAGCACCGGACTCGTGGGCATTTACCGCTGAAAACCATGTTGCCATTTGGCAAATACGGGTGTCCCCAAAAACAACATATATACTTCCAGGAGCAAAAACGGAAGTCAACCGTAGTCTGTATTTTTACAAAGGTTCTGAGATCTTTACCGGTGACCGCAAAATCAATGTGAATTTTGGTATCCATTGGAATGGAACCGAGGATATCAGCTTAAAAATTGGAGAAAAAGAAGCCCATTTCTTGGTATTACAAGGAAAACCCATCAATGAACCTATCGTCAAATATGGTCCTTTTGTTATGAACTCTGAAGAGGAAATTCAGCAGGCGATGGAAGAATACAGACTGACACAATTTGGGGGATGGCCGTGGCCCTATCCGGATAACGTGCACGAAAAAAACAAGGGGCGCTTTGCCCTCTATCCTAATGGAGAATTAGTTAAAAAATAGGGTTTTCGTTTAATTTTTGGCGCCAATTGCTCGAATTTTATTGGAAAAACTTCAACAAAATTCTATATTTGAGATATCCTATACCAATATATAACATGCATTCGTTAGTTTATCGCTCTCAGGCGATTGATACTTTTGCAGTATCAGATATCTATAAAATGTTAAGCGATGCGAGAGAATTCAATTCGCGTCATAACATTACCGGTTGTCTTTTGTACCATAACAATCAGTTTTTACAGCTTTTAGAGGGAGAAGAAAAGGAAGTGGAAAAGCTTTTTAAACGGATAAGTAAGGATGCTAGGCACCATGATCTGGAAATTATTTGTGAAGAGCGGGGATTTAGCCGTCTTTTTAACGATTGGAGCATGGCTTTTCACGATTATGGTCAAAACGGTAGTTCGGCAAATCTAAAACTAGGGCAGATAGATGGTTTTTTTGAAAAATCGAACACCTTTATGAAACCCACCAAATTGGCGATTCCTTTTTTTACAAACGTTAAGGACATTCTGTTCAATACCAACTAAAGTTCCAGAGACAAAGACTACCTCTCGCTAGACCCTGACAATATCCGCTCCTATGGCGCGCAATCGGATATCAATATTTTCATATCCCCTGTCAATTTGTTCGATATTCTGGATTGTGGAAGTACCCTTGGCAGAGAGTGCCGCAATCAGAAGGGAGACTCCCGCGCGTATATCTGGGGAAACCATCGTGGTCGCCTTTAAAGTAGATTTGAAATTGTGACCGATAACAGTAGCCCTATGGGGATCGCATAAAATGATTTTGGCCCCCATGTCAATTAATTTATCCACGAAAAATAGACGGCTTTCAAACATTTTCTGATGGATGACCACTTCACCGTGGGCCTGAATGGCAACCACCAATAAAATACTTAGCAAATCTGGGGTCAATCCCGGCCAGGGAGCATCGGCAATGGTCAATATAGAACCATCAATATAGTTTTGGATTTCATACCCATCTTCATGCTTTGGGATATAAATATCATCGTTTCTTCTTTCCAATTGTATTCCCAACTTTTGAAAAGCATTCGGAATTTGGCCCAAGTCGTTCCAACTCACATTTTTTATGGTGAGCTCACTACGGGTCATAGCGGCTAATCCGATCCAACTTCCTATTTCTATCATATCCGGCAACATTGTGTGCGTTGTGCCCTGCAGAGATTCAACGCCTTCAATGGTTAATAAGTTAGAACCTATTCCCGAAATTTTAGCCCCCATCCTATTCAACATCTTGCAAAGTTGCTGGAGATAGGGCTCGCAAGCCGCATTATAAATGGTAGTGGTTCCCTCTGCCAAAACCGCGGCCATTACGATGTTGGCAGTTCCTGTTACCGATGCCTCATCCAAAAGCATATAGGCTCCCACCAGTTTATCTGCTTCTACACCATAAAAATATTCTTCGCGATTGTACCTAAATTTAGCTCCGAGCTTGATAAAACCTTCAAAGTGGGTATCCAGACGTCTTCGCCCAATTTTGTCGCCTCCCGGTTTTGGAATATAACCTTTACCGAACCTTCCTAGTAATGGACCTACCAACATAATGGAACCTCTTAGCCCTCTTCCGTCCTTTTTGAATTGATTGGATTGCAGATATTCGAGATTGATATCGTCTGCCTTAAAAGTATAGGAACCTTTGCTCTTCTTTTGAATTTTTACGCCCAAATCCTCTAAAAGCGCTATCAATTTATTGACATCAATAATATCGGGAATGTTGTGGATGGTAACCTCTTCCGGGGAGAGCAACACAGCGCATAAAATCTGAAGGGCTTCGTTTTTGGCTCCCTGCGGAGTGATATCACCATGAAGCTGGCGACCGCCCGTTATTCTAAAAGTACCCATACAGTTTTAGAATTCAATACCTTTTTTTGGACCTGCCGTTGCGTTGGCCTTTCTTGTTGCCCCCGCTGTTCCTATTGGATTTTGTTACGCGATTTTTTAAGAATTGATCGCTGTTGGTTAGGTTTTCCCCATTGGGTGCCAAATCAATCTGACCCTCGCTCAACTCCTTCAAATGCTCAAAGATGACGGCATCTTCCACACTGTCTTTGTTCCAGTTCAGATAGCATTTCTTCATGTGATTGGCAATGGCGTATTCCAATCCGGTGCGCATATCTCCTTTTTCCCATTTGATGGCCACATCAATCATGCGCTTGATGTTGTTTCCGTAAAAACGGTACTTCGGATGGTTCTGGGGATACTCCAACGGTTCAGGACGCTGCTGAAGTACCTCTTTTGATGTTATTGGAAAGGGAGAATCCACGTCCAGTTTAAAATCGGACATAATGAACAATTGATCCCATAGCTTGTGCTGAAAGTCGGGTACATCCCGAAGATGAGGCTGTAAGTTACCCATCACACTGATTATGGCCTTCGCCACTTTGTTGCGCTCTTCTCTATCCGCAATGGATACGGCATGGTCCACCATTTTTTGAAAGTGACGACCGTATTCGGGAATAAAAAGTTTGGAACGCTCTGTATTGTATTCTAAATGTTCTACTTGATTCAAATTAAAAGTATTAAGAAATTAATGCAATGGAAAGTATTACTTATACCTAGCGCAAAATAGTAAAATTATGGCAATTGCCTCCATTAAAGTGAAATAACCCCCTCTACCGTGGCCACTTCTTTATATTTGGCTATGACCGCATCTGGATCATCCATGTTTACCGTAATGGAGACGCTGGTATATGTACCTTTTTTCGACTTTTTAGACTCAATGACCGCGCCCGTATTGTCGAAAAAAGAGGTGATTTTTTCTATCTTTTCATCATCGGTAGGTACTATAAATTTGTAAAGGTAACTAGAAGGCCACTTGGTATCTTCAAAAAGTTGTTCCCTCAAACGCCCGTAAAACTCCTCGGATTTATCTTCGTCCATACCTTTCGTTTTGACAAAGATAGAGCATCTACGAGAATTTTTTTTCCTTGCTCCTATTTCCTTACTTAGTATTTTGAAAGTATTGTTTTTGGAGAATAGAAAAATTGTAATCACCGGTGCTCCCGGAACCGGAAAAACATCAATAATAAAAGGTCTTGAGGAGAGAGGTTTCCCTTGTTTCCACGAAATCATAAGAGAAATGACCTCCAAAGCAAAAAGTGAGGGCCATCCAGAGACGTTTACCTCCAATCCCCTACTTTTCGTTGAGGATTCCCTTCAGTTCAACAAGGACTTGTTGAAAGGAAGGACCGAACATTTTAAAAAATCCCTTACACTGGAACAGCCCATAATTTTTTTTGACCGAGGTATTCCCGATGTACTGGCCTACATGGATTTTTTTGATCAACCCTATGATGAAGCGTTTACACGTGCAAGTCGTGTAAACCGATATGACCGTGTTTTTTTGCTACCACCTTGGAAAGAAATCTATGTTTCGGACAACGAGCGCTTGGAATCTTTCGATGAGGCACAAAAGATACATGCCGCTTTAGAGGATACCTATTCCCATCTGGGTTATGAACCCATACTTGTCCCTAAGCGTACGGTTCCAGAACGAATTGATTTTGTTCTGGAAAAACTCAACGACTAAAGATGCTTCAAAAAGCAAAAACCGTTTTACAGGATTTTTGGGGTCATTCGAATTTCAGAGGTTCCCAAGCAGATATCATAAGTGCGGTCTTTGATGATAAAGATATTTTGGCTCTACTGCCAACGGGCGGTGGAAAATCCATTTGTTATCAAGTCCCCGCTATCTGTATGGAAGGAATTTGTATAGTGGTATCACCCCTGGTAGCATTAATACAAAATCAAGTTGACGATTTAAAAAAAAGGGGGGTTAAAGCGATAGCACTGACAGGAGGTATCCCTTTTGACGAACTAAATGACCTATTGGATAATTGTTGCTATGGCAACTACAAATTTCTGTATTTATCTCCCGAACGATTACAGCAGAGCTTGATTCAAGAACGAATCAAAGAGATGAACGTAAATTTGATCGCAATAGATGAGGCCCACTGTATTTCACAGTGGGGAAATGATTTTAGACCCGCTTACCTTCATTGTTCCCTGTTGCGGGAATTGGCACCGGGAAAACCTTTTTTGGCCTTAACTGCAACGGCAACAACCCGAGTGATAGAGGATATTGTCCGAAATTTGGAACTAAACAATGTCCAACTTTTTAAAGATTCATTCGCCAGGAAAAATATTGGATTGAGCGTTCAACATCGGGAGGACAAGCCCTATTATTTAAAGAAGATGTTAGTTTCGGTAGATGCTTGCAGCATCGTTTATACACGATCCCGGAAAACAACGATTCAAATTAGCCAATTTCTGATTGAACAGGGTATGAATGCCACCTTTTTCCATGGGGGCCTATCCAAATTGGAAAAAGAGCACCGCCTTCAAAAATGGATGGAAAACGACATACAGATCATCGTGGCCACCAATGCGTTTGGAATGGGAGTGGACAAGCCGGACGTGCGCCTTGTTGTCCATTATCAAATTCCCGATAGTTTAGAAAGTTACTTTCAAGAAGCGGGAAGAGCGGGAAGGGATGGGAAACGTTCAAAAGCTGTTATATTGACAAATGTAGCGGACAGGACCATCGCACAAAGACAATTTTTGGAATCTTTACCGGATGTTGGTTTTTTGAAAATCCTGTACAAACAGCTAAACAATTTTTGCCAGATTTCCTATGGGGAATTGCCCGAAAAGTCCTTCGGACTTCATTTCAGCTCATTTTGTAAACGATATAACTTCGATTCGAATCTTACCTACCAAGGACTCCAAATCCTAGACCAAAACTCGGTAATATCCCTTTCGGATAACTTTCGGCAACGCACCACGCTGCAGTTCTTGGCAAAACGACAGGATTTTATTTCGTATACCGGGAAATATCCCAAATATCAAGCTACTTTACAGACGATTCTGCGTACCTACGGCGGTATCCTGGATTTTGAAACTAAAATAGACCTTGCTCTTATTGCGAAAAAAACCAAGGTTCCTGAAACCGCTTTAGATACTCTTTTAAAGCAACTTCATGCAGACGGTATCGCACGTTACCAAACCCAGAATAAGGATCTTGAGGTGACCTTTTTGGTTCCCCGTGAAGATGACCGAACCATCAATGCTTTTGCAAAAAAAATAAGGTCCTTGCAGAAAGTAAGAAGCAAAACCTAAAATCCATGTTCGATTTTATCGATAATACTCGTATTTGCAGAAGTCGGTTTATATTGAATTATTTCGGTGAAGCATCGCCCACTAACTGCGGTATGTGCGATATTTGTACCCAAGAGGAGACCATTCCAATGACGGTCCTAAAAGAAAAAATCTTTGATATGTTAAGGGAACAACCGCATTCTTCGAGAAAGATAGCTTCACATCTTGGAGCTGGGGAGAGACAAATTCTTGCAGCCCTACGACTCATGCTGGAGGATGGTATAATTCAACTGAACCATAAAAACGAGTATGTCCGAAACAAAGAATAAATCCCTCCGCATAGTTTTCATGGGCACCCCAGAATTTGCCGTGGAAAGCCTAAGACACCTTTTGGGCGCTCAACTCAACCTTGTCGGTGTCGTAACGGCGCCGGACCGTCCTGCTGGGAGAGGGCGTAAAATTCAAGAATCTGCGGTTAAAAAATTTGCCGTTGCCAACGGAATTAGGGTATTGCAACCTCTGAAATTAAGGGATGAATCCTTCTTGGAGCAGCTACGGGAACTTAACGCAAATTTACAGGTGGTCGTGGCCTTTCGAATGTTGCCCAGAGCAGTATGGGAAATGCCCGAATACGGAACTTTTAATCTGCACGCCTCACTTTTGCCACAATACCGAGGTGCTGCTCCCATTAACTGGGCCTTGATGAACGGTGAGACAGAGACGGGGGTCACTACCTTCTTTATAGATGATAAAATTGATACCGGACACATGATCCTCCAAACCAAAGCGGCAATTACTCCAGGGGACAATGCGGGAAGCTTACATGATCGACTAATGTCCATTGGTGGGCGATTGGTTGTGGAGACTTGTACCTTAATTGCCCAAGGAGATGTGGAAACGCATCCCCAAAAACAATCAGACCTGCTTAAACCAGCCCCAAAAATCAACAAGGAAACTTGTAGAATTGATTGGAGCAAGCCAATGGACCAAATCCAAAATCACATTCGCGGTCTAAGTCCCTATCCGGGAGCGTGGTCGTTCCTTAAAAAATCCGCTGAAGCGGAAATGACCCAATTAAAAATATTCAAGAGTCGCTTCGAAATACAAAACCATTCCTTTACTACAGGTAGTATTATCCACTCCAAAAAAACGATGAAAGTAGCTGTCCAAAATGGATTTATCGTTTTACTGGAGATACAATTTCCTGGAAAAAAAAGAATGAATGTCAAAGAAACGCTTCATGGACAGAAGCTGGGAGAAAATGCAGAAATGCGCTAAAGCCACGTCATTACTGGCCTGAGAAAAAGCGTACTTTTCATATGACTTTATCAACAAACGTTTCAAGTTATCAACAAAAACCTTGAATTCCCTTGAATTTACTTGCGTGAACTGCAAATCCATATAAATTTGTCCAGTATTAAATTTTATTTAACAACAATTAATTTATTTCCATTATGAACAAAACAGAATTAATCGATGCTATGGCAGCTGATGCAGGCATCACCAAAGCAGCAGCAAAAAAAGCATTGGAATCTTTCTTGGGAAATGTTGAGGGATCTCTTAAAAAAGGAAACCGAGTTTCTTTGGTAGGTTTTGGTTCTTGGTCTGTAGATCACAGAAAAGCTAGGGATGGTAGAAATCCACAAACTGGGCAGACCATTAAAATTGCAGCAAAAAATGTTGTAAAGTTCAAGGCAGGTGCTGAATTGAGCTCTGCGGTCAACTAATCCATTTGTCTTTAAAAAATATATCAAAAGCACTTCACCTCAGAAGTGCTTTTTTTATTCGTTTTCCCTTGATTTTTGTATTTAAAAGAGAATACTTACATTTAGAAATAAGATTAAAGGACCATGGATTATGATAAGCCAACAAAAGGAAAGCTGCTGATTGCGGAACCGTCGCTTACCGGTGACGTATCCTTTAACCGGTCTGTGGTCTTATTGGCAGAACACAATCACGAAGGTTCTGTGGGCTTTATTTTAAACAAACCCCTGGATTATAATATTTGCGATCTAATTTCTGAGATTACCATTCCCTTTAAGGTGTTCAACGGAGGTCCCGTGGAGCAGGATAATCTCTATTTTATCCATAAAGTACCCCATCTTATTGATAATAGTATTGAGATTTCAGATGGTATCTTTTGGGGAGGAGATTTTGAAAAAACAATAGAGCTTATCAACAATAAAACCATTACTGAGATGGACATCCGCTTCTTTTTGGGGTACTCAGGATGGGCCTCCTGCCAACTTGATGAAGAACTCGATAGTAATTCGTGGGTCGTTTTGAAAAATGATTACCAAAGTGCTATCCTGGAAAAATCCTCCCGCGCCTTTTGGAAGGAAAAAATGTTGGAGCTCGGCGGGGATTATCTGATTTGGTCCAATGCACCGGAAAACCCTACCCTGAACTAGCGAGTTCCAATCTTGCCTTTGTATTCAGCTTTCCCAATATTCTTTTTGTCAAGGTAGTTTCGTACGCTTTTTTTCTATATTTCGTAATAGGAAGTATTCCGCTTATTGTATTGGTAATGAACAGCTCATCGGCCTTCTGTAGTTCAAAGGGCGATATCGATTCTTCCAAAAGTCCAAGTCCCTCATCCGCAGCAACTATTTCCATAAGTTTCTTTCGGACAATGCCGTTCAAACAGCCATCTTTCAGCGGAGGGGTCTTTACTTGGTTCCCACTTACCAAAAAAACATTTCCATTGATGGCCTCGACCACCTGTTTTTCTGAATTGAGCAACAAGCAGTTTTGATATCCATTTTCCTTGGCATAAACACCAGCCAACACATTCAGTATTTTGTTTGTGGTTTTCAATTGGGACAGCATGTCTTTGTTCAAAAAATAGTCCCTAAAAAGCTCTACTTCATAGTGGTTCTCTTGAAACAGATAAAAGGGAGATTCCATTTTAGAGGCTTCGATTACATACGCTACCTGATTGTCTTCCGGTATGTACAAACCACCGTCCTTTCTAAAAACCGTCATCCGAACCCTTGCAGCGCCCTGCTCCAGATTATTCTTGCGGACCGTTGCTATAATTTCATCTTGAATGTATTCCAAAGTAAAGTTCATGGGAATTTCCATCCGTAGCATCCGCATGGATGCCATTAACCTGAAATAATGGTCCTCCCAAAAAAAGATTGATCCTTTTACAACCCGTAGTGTTTCAAAAACCCCATCGCCATACTTAAATCCTCTATTGGTATGAGTTAGCACAGCTTCTTCTTTTGAAAAGAAATGTCCGTTACGATTGACCATAAAAAAGTCCCTTTTAAAGAGGGACCAAAGATACGCTTTACTGCTATTATTGTCTACTTGGAACCAAGTACTTGTTTTAGGTCAGATACCTGATTTTCCCAGAGCATCTTTGCCTCATCCAGTTCATCTTCCTCAGCAAAATCGGTAATGAAGAGCGAAACATCCTTAGTGATTTCATCAACAATGATACGCATTTCAAAAAAGCTGTCATCTTCATTCTCTTCCCAGGAAAACTTGACAAATTCATCGCTCTTCCGTTTCAGCATTTTTGCATTTTCCTCGGCACCGTCCCAGATGAAGGTAAATAGCTCGCTTCTGGAATTCACGTTATCTGCATACCATTCTGAGAGACCAGAAGGTGTAGAGATATATTGGTACAATAACTGAGGCGATGCTTGGATGACGAATTCAATTTCGAATTTGATTTTATCACTCATTCTTATGCTTGGTTTTTCCTAGTAATAATGGATATAATTGGGTAAGATATAAAAATAAATATCAAATAATAAATTAATAATGAATTTTGATTCGGGAAAAATTAAACTTTATATTTGCACCCGTTTTACCGTACCACGGCGAGGTAGCTCAGGTGGTTAGAGCGCAGGATTCATAATCCTGAGGTCGGGAGT
>NZ_CAKZYF010000107.1 GCF_937884665.1 uncultured Allomuricauda sp.
ATTAAAATTTCTTTAAAAAATCAAAACAACCCTCGTTTTGAGGGGTGCAAATGTAGTGATAATTAGGAATAAATCAAATGGACCTATTGTTTTTTAAATATTTGAATTGAAAATACCTAAAACCCACATTCAACGATTTTTTTATTGCTTTGTGTGTAAGAAATGATTTCTCCGCAAATTATAAAGTTGCCCCATAAAAAGGTTATACCTTAATATTGTATGTTATAAATCCGCACTTGATTCTTTTAGTCAAAAAAGAGTAAAAGAACTCTTCTTTAATAACTAATTGAACCTCTTAAATTTTTCTTAAATCCCTCTGGTATTGATAAATCCTCAAAAACAAGGGAAACAATTATCCATTTTTCAACGGTTGCAAACATTTTTGATTTGTTTTTAAATTCTTAAGATATTCTAAAATTTTCTCTAAAAACCTTTGGATTATTAACATGAAATTGTGATTTTAGTCGCTAGCTAATTCAAATAATAAAGTAATGAGAACAAAACTTAATGGATTGTTAACGCTGCTACTGGCGTTTGTTGTGCATCTGTCTTTTGCACAAGACAAGACGATTTCAGGTACGGTCACGGATGCTGACGGCCTTCCGCTGCCTGGAGTCAACATTGTCGTTGAAGGTACCTCAAATGGTACCCAAACCGATTTTGATGGAAACTATGCCATCTCCGCAAGTGTTGGTCAAACACTTCTCTTTACCTATATAGGTCAAAAGGAAGAAAGACGAACCGTGGGAGCAGGCAACTCCATCAACGTCCAAATGGAGGAGGATGCCCAAGCCCTGGAAGAGGTAATTGTGACTGCACAGGGTATCAAACGGGAAAAGCAGGCTCTGGGTTATGCGGTATCTGAAGTCGGCAGTGAAGCTCTGGAGCAACGTACTGAAGGGGACGTTGGTAGGGTTTTGACTGGAAAAGCTTCTGGTCTCAACATCACGCAACAGAGCGGACTATCAGGTTCCGGAACTAACATAATCATTCGTGGTTTTAGTTCTTTCAGTGGAAGTAACCAACCTTTGTTCATTGTTGATGGGGTTCCTTTCGACAGTGGTACAAACAGTGTCGGAGGTATCGATGGTGATGATGATGATGATTTCATCGATGGTAACTCCGGTTCCAGCCGTTTCTTGGATTTGGACCCAAACAATATAGAAAGTGTCAACGTTCTTAAAGGTTTGGCGGCAGCAACCCTGTATGGTACTTTAGGACGTAACGGGGTTATCCTGATAACTACCAAGAATGGTTCATCTACAGGTGCTGTCAAGAAGAATGAAATTACAGTAACTTCATCTCTCTTCTTTAACGAAATCGCATCTTTGGCCGATTATCAGAATCAATTCGGAAACGGATTCGACCAAGCGTTCGGATGGTTCTTCAGTAACTGGGGACCAAGTTTTGAGAGGGACGGTGTTGCAGGTTGGATCAATGGGGTAGACCCAGATCCTGAAGATGGTTTTGATGAAAACGGTACGTTGGCGCATCCATATTCCACAGCTTCAAGTGCCACTGGTATTCCACAAGCATTTCCAGAATTTCAAGGGGTACGTTATCCATGGATTCCTTACAACAGTGTACCACGATTCTTTAAAACAGGAACTGTAAAATCAAACTCGGTCAATATTAGAGGAGCCTCCGAGGATGGAAAAGTATCGTACAATGCCAACTTCGGTCATTTGGATGATGAAGGTTTCACCCCTGGGAACAATCTGAGGAGATATACTATAGGACTTGGAGGTAGAGCCATTCTATCCAACAAATTTACCGTTGCAGGTACCTTGAATTTCTCTAACACAGATTTCCGAACGCCCCCCGTGGCAGCTAGTACAGGTAACGGTGCATTGAACCAAGCAACTGGTTCTTCTGTTTTTGGCGAATTGTTCTTTACTCCGCGAAGTGTGGATTTGATTGGACTTCCTTTCCAAAATCCAATTGATGGCTCAAGTGTTTACTATCGTCAAAATAACAGTATCCAGCATCCTTTATGGACAGTTGCAAATGCGAAAGTGCAGCAGGTTACAAACCGGGTATTTGGTAATATGTCTTTGACTTATAACTTTAACGATAACCTTAACTTATTATATCGTTTTGGTCTCGATGTATTTAGTGAGAACAATATAAACCAACAGAATAAAGGAGGTAGAGGTCAGCCCAATGCCGAGCTTATCAGTGGTTTCTATCAGACATGGAACAACACCAATACCATTTTGAACCATGACCTTATTTTGAATGGAGATTATGACCTCACGGAACAAGTGGGCATGACTTTCAATGCGGGTATTACTTCACGAAGGGAAATATTGGATAGAAATGGTGTTGCGAGTAGTGGTCAACAAGTATTCGATGTCTTTAGACATGTGAACTTCGCAAACCAAAATGAAATTCAGTTTTTCCGAGAGAGAAACATTGCTGCGACCTTCATTCAAGCTGATTTTGACTATGACCGATGGATTTTCTTGACCTTGGCCGGAAGAAATGACTGGGTATCCAACTTGGACATAGAAAACCGCTCTGTTTTTTATCCTAGTGCCAGTGTATCATTTATACCGACCACGGTTTTTGACGGTTTGAAATCTGAAAAAGGAATCAACTACTTAAAGTTAAGAGCCGGATTAGGAACTTCAGCAAACTTCCCAACAGGTTTCCCTGTTGCTACCAATCTTAATATCAATACGCAGTTTTTCCAAGATGAAGGAGTTGATATTGTAACCAATTCTGTGGGTAACCGACTTGGAAATCCGGATTTACAGCCAGAGCTTTTGACTGAGTTTGAAGTAGGGCTTGAAAGTAGATTTTTCAACAATGTGGTTTCCCTAGAAGCTTCCTACTACAGAAGGACTACAGAGGATCTTATCGTAGACAGACCTTTGGACCCGTCCACAGGATTTACAAGACAGCAAACCAATGTTGGTGAAATCAAAGGAGACGGTCTAGAATTGGATTTGGGATTAAATCTCTTCAGCAGCCCAGATGAAGGCGGATTCAACTGGTCAGTGAACGGTAACTTTACCACGAGCAATTCTACTGTAGAGGATTTAGGTGCCGATACCGACATTATAGTATACTCCGGGTTCAACGATATCGGTAATGCCGCTATTGAAGGCGAACAATTAGGTGTTTTGGTAGGTACTCGAATCGCACGTAACGAAGCTGGAGAATTCTTAGTGGACAGTGCAGGTGACTACATCGAGGAACAAGGACAGTTTGTAATTGGAGATCCCAACCCAGACTGGATATTGAATGTGAACAATAGTATTTCCTACAAGAATTTTAACTTCTCGTTCCTATTGAATTATACCCAAGGTGGTGATATTTACTCTAGAACCATTTCAACGCTATTGGGTAGAGGTTTGACAACCGATACGGTGGATAGGATAAATACTTTCATCTTACCCGGGGTTCAAGAGTCAGATGGTAGTGTAAATACAAAGCAAATCAACAACAGTACATTCTATTTTAACAACGTATTGTTCGGCCCCGACGAGTTGGGTGTTTATGACGGAACTGTAATTCGTTTGCAAGAAATTGCATTGGGATATTCATTGCCCAAAAAATTCTTGGACAAAACGCCTTTCGGTTCTTTTAGTATTACCGCTACAGGTCTAAACCTCTTTTACAAAGCACTGAATGTGCCAGAGGGAACCAACTTTGATCCAAACCAAGCTGGTTTAGGAGTTGGTAACGGTAGAGGATTCGACTTCTTGGCCGGGCCTAGTGCTAGAAGATACGGTATCAGTGTAAAAGCCACATTCTAATTAAAAAAATTAACAATGAAAAGAATATTTAAAAAATTTGGTTCAAGTGCACTCGTGGCCACCTTGCTTTTAGGAGCATGTGAAACCATTGAACTTGATCTTGCAGACAATCCAAACCAATTGAGTTTGGACCAGTCAAGCGCGGACCTTCTTTTGAATTCAATTCAAATAGATTTTGCCACGTTTGTCGAACTCATGGGACAAAACGGTGCAGATTTAGTGCGTATCGGTTATCTAAACGGACGTAACTATCAAAACATCACAAATTTATCCCCTGTACAGTTAAATCTGGAATGGAACATAGCCTATCAGGGTGATAATGCCGAAAGTCTAGATTCAGGTTTAGAGGTAAACGGTATTTTAGCAGATATAAGAGCTTTAGCTCCAGAAGCCGAAGCAAATGAATTGTTCCGTCATACAGCGATAGCACAATTCATCGAAGCGTATACTATTGTTACTTTGGTGGATTTTTTCGGGGATGTCCCCTACACAGAGGCAATTCAAGCCACTGCTGAAACGCCAATATTGAATCCAAACGTGGATTCCGGTGCCAGTATTTATGCCGCAGCGCAAGCGCTGTTGACCTCTGCGATTGCCAATTTTGAGAGGGATGTGGTCAACGAGCCCCCAAATGATTTTTATTACAATGGAAACTGGGGAAATTGGGTGAAAGCTTGCAATACCTTGCGAATGAAAATCTATTTGCAAAGCAGATTGGTGGATGCAGATGCTGTTGGTAACTTTACCGCAATTGTAAATGAAGGCAACTTTATTGATGAAACATCCGAAGATTTAGAATTCCAGTGGGGAACCAACGCTATTCTTCCCGATGCCAGGCATCCAAGATACGCGGATAACTATACTCCTTCTGGAGGTTCAGATTATTTACCAAACTGGTTAATGAATCTTATGGATGAAGGTGATGATCCTAGAATACGTTATTACTTTTTTAGACAAGTCAATGCCGTGCCTGGTGAGGAAATCCCACCAGATGAGGAAAATCTAGCATGTTCTTTAGAACCAACACCGCAACATTATACCGATGGTGGATTTACTTTCTGTACCCTTCCAAACGGTTATTGGGGTAGGGATCATGGTCAAAATGCTGGAATTCCGCCAGATGGTTTCCTTAGGGCTGTTTATGGCGTTTATCCTTCCGGTGGTATTTTTGATGATAGTAGATTTGAAGGTTTATCCGTCGGTGATGGCGGTGGTGGAGCCGGTGTTACTCCAATTTTACTTGCATCCTGGGTAGACTTCATGAGAGCTGAAATCGCTATGTTAGCTGACCCTTCGTCTGGAGAAGCTTTTGTTTTGGCTGGCTTATCCAAATCGGTAGCTAAAGTACAGTCTTTTGGAAGTTTGGATTCTTCCGCTGATTTGTCTTTTGCTCCCACAGCTGGGGCGGTGACCAACCATAGCAATAATGTTAGCACTGCATTTACCTCGGCCGATGATGATGGCAAGTGGGATGTGTTAGCAGAGCAATTCCTAATCGCGTTATATGGAAATGGAATTGATGGTTATAATTTCTACAGGAGAACAGGTTTCCCAACAACCTTACAGGCTAATTTGGAACCAGAACCAGGAGCGTATATACGATCATTGAACTATCCTGCGGATTTTGTAAACAACAACTCCTCGGTAGATCCGAAGCCCAATCAGACAATACAAGTATTTTGGGATACAAATCCGGCATCTCCAACTTTCCCAATAGCAAACTAAAATTAGACACAGACAATGAAAACATATAATAATAAAATTGCAATATTAGGTGTAGCACTAGCCACACTATTTGCCTGTGATACGGACGATAAGATTGTTGATGGTATCTTGGAAGATGTGGGAACAGGTGCCATTATTAGAACAATAGATGAAGACAATGATCTAGTGTACAATGACGTTACCGCTTCTTTTGATGCAGGTTCCGCATATACCTTGGTCTTGGAGGAACAAGACGAGGAAGATGGAGCGCTTCTGCAGAGTGTTGAAGTTTTTGTCAACTTTGATGACATGTCCACAACGGGCGGCGGCAATGATATGACCACTACAGAAGTACCTTTGCAAACATTGGAGGCAAGTGCTTTTAGCACAGGCGACAGAGGTTTACCTCAAATCACAGTTTCTTACACATCTGCCGAGTTGGTAACTGCTACAGGTATCGATGAGTCACTGATTATAGGTAAGGACCGTTTTGAATTCCGTTTGGTGCTTAATTTGACCAATGGAGAAACTTTTACCAATACAGACGTGGGTGGCCCCGTTAGTGGTGGTGCTTTCTTCTCTGCTCCTTTTGAGTATTTCCCCGTAATTGAATGTTCGATTACTGAAAATCTTGCAGGCACCCATTCTTATGTGGTCACGAATGCAAGACCCGCTCCTGGTAGCGGCGATACGTGTTCAGGCGGTGATATCATGGGTTCGGTCACTTGGACGGAAGCCTCAAGTGGTAAATACACTTCTTCAGATTTGAGCTTCGGCCAGTTTTTGGATTGTACTGAAAGAGAAGGGGACCTTCCTGGCGGTGCTATTACCTTGGTCAGAGGTGCAGCTACCGGTGAGGATATCGAAATTGAATGGGACTGTACCCAACTCAATCCTGATGGTGAAATCTATTCCGATGATGGGGTAATTGTACCCAATGACGATGATGATCCCGATACGGAAATCACTTTCAATTATGAAATCACTGATGTTACAGGAGCTGTTATGACCATTGATTTTACAAGTTCACAAGGGGATGGCGGTACTGTCGAACTTACCCGTGAGGGAGGCGTTGATTGGCCCGTAATCTTTACTGCCAACAACGAGTAGAATAAACTAGTATTTCAAAGTATACTTTGAAGTAAAAGGCCATCCAATTTGGATGGCCTTTTTTATTGCTTCGAACTAGGTATTTGTAAATTATAGGCTTTCATAATATCTAAATACACGTATAACCTCCTTAGAATCTTTTAGCTTCAGACCTTTATCGGTTATGAACCGTTTCAGTTTCTTTGTGGCATCAGGTTCGCTTTCAAACAGTTTTAGAATTTCCTTCTTTGTCGATTTTAAGAAATGGATGCGCTCTTTCCCATCGTCCGTACGGCCCACATAGAGTTCTCTCGATTCAACGTACCTATTGGGAACATCCAGTTCCAAAGACGTTACCCCTTCCTTGCCCTCCTTAAAGAGCTTTGCCCTTTTTTCATACAAGGTCATATCATCCAATTCGAACAAGGTAAAGAGATAGCCTTCCGTATAATCCCCCTTCTTGTCGTAATAGCGCTCAAAACTAATCCGGGTTGCCTCCAGAACGCAGTAGATGTCCTTCCGGGGCAAAAGCATCTGGGCCTCTTCATTTTCAGACCGAGGCCGTATCTGGATTAGGTCTGCATAGCCGTTGTACCTAACATATAGTATGCCTTCAAGACCATCGCTGCTATAAATGGAAGCTTTTCTAAAATCCTCATGGAAATATGCCGACCCCGTAACCTTAAAACCATTGTCAAAAGGTTTTTTATTCCTCATTTCCTGAAAAGCAAAATCCAACCGTGGATTTCTACCAGTTGCATCCAGGTCCGCATTACTGGCGCTAAAACTTGAATTGCCCAATTGGGCAATTCCCGTATAACACATAAGACATGCTAACACCATTGTTAGGCTAAATTTTTTCGTCGTCTTCATTTCGATTCTATTTTGATTCTACATTTTTTATAAAAAAAGAATAAGTGTATAGTACTCATGACAATCCCATCTTCCAACTTTTTTATGATGACCCTGCAAAAAATAAATGGGGGTAAGGTGTTGATTCATTACAAGATAGGTGGAAATACACTAACCACGCTATCCTTTCCTTTAAAATGAGTCAAAATTATATATTTTGATTGGCATAAAACTGGGACGTTTGTGGCGATCAATTATAAAAAACCGAACGACATGAAGGTCCTTCAGAAAGCTAATCTATGGAAATCAAAAGGTTGCGGTAAAAATAGCTATTAACATAATTTGAAAATCCAATTTGGATAGGTAACAGTAAAAAAGGCCATCTTGTTCAGAATGGCCTTTTACATTTGAGCTAGCAAGCTTAAAGGGTTTCGTAATATCGCAGCACCCTTACTACGTCCATATGATTTTTTAGTTTCAGGCCTTTATCGGTTATGAACCGTTTCAGTTTCTTTGTGGCATCAGGTTCGCTTTCAAACAGTTTTAGAATTTCCTTCTTTGTCGATTTTAAGAAATGGATGCGCTCTTTCCCATCGTCCGTACGGCCCACATAGAGTTCTCTCGATTCAACGTACCTATTGGGAACATCCAGTTCCAAAGACGTTACCCCTTCCTTGCCCTCCTTAAAGAGCTTTGCCCTTTTTTCATACAAGGTCATATCATCCAATTCGAACAAGGTAAAGAGATAGCCTTCCGTATAATCCCCCTTCTTGTCGTAATAGCGCTCAAAACTAATCCGGGTTGCCTCCAGAACGCAGTAGATGTCCTTCCGGGGCAAAAGCATCTGGGCCTCTTCATTTTCAGACCGAGGCCGTATCTGGATTAGGTCTGCATAGCCGTTGTACCTAACATATAGTATGCCTTCAAGACCATCGCTGCTATAAATGGAAGCTTTTCTAAAATCCTCATGGAAATATGCGGAACCCGTAACCCTAAAACCATTGTCAAAAGGTTTTTTATTTCTTATTTCCTGAAAAGCGAAATCCAATCTTGGATTTCTGCCCACTGCCGAATTGTCTGCATTGACTCCAAAATTTCGCGAAGGCAGTTGGCTAAATGCCGTGGTGCCAGCCAAAACAATGAAAGCCAGCATCAATCCTCGTTTGTTCCTTCTATTTGTTTTCATCTCTTTTTCGATTCCAATTTTCTTAGAAAAGCAAATAAGGATAGAATCCTGACCATAATTCCATCTTCTTCCTTTTCTTTGTTCTGAAAGTGGTTACTATTTTTTTTAACAAACGCTTGATTTGATACAAGATAATTGGAAATATCCACCCTTTCCATCGCTAGCATAAAATGAGGAAAAATTCACATATCTACGGCTTAAGGGCGATATTGGAAGCCCTGGAAGCAGCACAACCTATAAACAAGGTATATCTTCAAAAAGGGCTTCAAGGTGAACTTGCCAAAGAGTTGGAAACCTCACTTCGTAAAGCAGGCATCAGTACTTCCTATGTTCCCGTTGAAAAACTCAACCGTCTTACCAAAAACAATCATCAGGGAGCCATCGCAGATATGTCTCCGATTCAATTTCACAATTTTGAGGACTTGGTCGAATCCATAACAAAACAAAAGAAAAACCCATTTTTTCTACTTCTTGATGGAATTACAGATGTCCGGAATTTTGGCGCTATCATCCGAACTGCGGAGTGTTGTGGCGTGGATGGCATAATAATCCCAAAAAACGGTTCTGCGCCGATTACAGAAGATACCGTCAAGACGTCGGCAGGTGCCGTCTTCAATTTGCCCATTTGTAAAGTAAACCACTTGAAAGATGCGGTTTTTTATCTACAATCGTATAACATAGCACTTGTCGCTGCTACTGAAAAAGCCGAAAGTCAATTGTTCAAATTAAATCTTGCTGGTCCATGCGC
This sequence comes from uncultured Allomuricauda sp., assembly GCF_937884665.1. Taxonomy (GTDB): domain Bacteria; phylum Bacteroidota; class Bacteroidia; order Flavobacteriales; family Flavobacteriaceae; genus Flagellimonas. The sequence goes on from NZ_CAKZYF010000107.1 coordinate 9,344, forward strand.
ACTAATTATGGGCGCCGAGGATAAGGGCATCTCCCCCTCCATATTAAAAGTAGTGGACCATCAGGCAAAACTTCCCATGTTGGGAAACATAGAATCACTTAATGTGTCCGTCGCATGTGGGATTTTCCTTTATGAAGCGGTCCGCCAACGTTTAACTTGAGGTTCCCTTATCTTTATTTGACCGAAAATGATAATTGACCTGAAAATCCTCATCACCACTGTTTGACATGTCCGGATTTTCAATAAAATTTCCATGCTCGTCAAAATGTTTTAAAAATGGATCATCGTCCGCTTCAAAACCCTCCTTTTCCCATTCGTATTTTTTGTCGACCGGCATTTCCACCTTTAAAAAAATGGCCAATACAAGACCAACAATAAATCCAGAAAGGTGTCCCTCCCAGGATATACCATCTTTCACCGGAAAAATATACCATATCATACTTCCATAGATAAAAACAACGATTAGGGAAAGTGCGACCAACCGATAATGCCTTGTAAAAATCCCTTTAAAAAAAATAAAGCTGGCCAGTACATAAATAAGGCCACTGGCACCAATATGAAACGAAGGCCTGCCTATGCACCAAGTTAAAAAGCCCGACCCCAAAACCCCAATCAATAATATCTTAAAGGCTACTTTTCGGTAAAAGAGAAAAAGAAACAGCGTGAGTACCGCCAGGGGGATTGTATTATTGTACAAATGTTCAATGGAACTATGAACAAATGGACTGAATAAAACTCCTTTTAATCCGCCAAACGTTCTAGGATTAACACCCAAATCATTGAAGTTCAGCCCAAAACGTACCTCAATCCAATAGATAAGCCAAATGGACAGTACTGCAAACAGGGGGGGTATCAATACCCCTTCGGTTATTTGGGATGTTTTATCCTTCATATAGACATTAGCTACTCAACTTTCTTTCCATACTCTGGTTACTGGACAAAATGTCGGTTTTACATTTAATTTTTCAAGGCTTATGAAAAAGACCGGAAAAGATACTTCAAATTTGTTTTACTTTTAGTCTTATGAATCAACCCTTGGCAGAACGCGTACGTCCAAAATCCCTGGACGAGTATTTGAGCCAACAACATCTTGTTGGCGAAAATGGTGCGCTTACCCTTCAAATCAAAAATGGGACCGTTTCTTCCTTGATTTTCTGGGGACCTCCGGGAACAGGCAAAACCACCTTGGCACAGATTATTGCCCATGAAAGCGAAAGGCCATTTTATACGCTAAGTGCCATTAGCAGCGGGGTGAAGGATGTCAGGGTAGTAATAGAAAAAGCGAAACAGAGCGGCGGGCTTTTCACGGCAAAAAACCCAATCTTGTTTATTGATGAGATTCATCGCTTTAGTAAGTCCCAACAAGATTCCTTGCTTGGAGCGGTGGAAAAAGGGTGGATCACCCTAATTGGAGCGACTACGGAAAACCCAAGTTTTGAAGTAATTCCTGCCCTACTTTCCCGATGTCAAGTTTATGTGTTGAACCCTTTTTCGAAATCCGATTTGGAAATGCTTTTGAACCGGGCAATGGCTGCGGATGGCGTTTTAAAATCAAAACAAATCATATTGAAGGAAACCGAGGCCCTTCTGAGGCTTTCAGGAGGGGATGGCCGAAAGTTATTGAACATTTTTGAACTCGTTATCAATTCAGAAAATTCGGAAAAAATTACCGTGACCAATGACTTGGTCCTGCAGAAAGTACAGAAAAATACGGTCCTGTATGACAAGACCGGGGAACAGCATTACGATATCATTTCAGCTTTCATCAAATCCATTCGAGGAAGTGATCCAAACGCCGCAGTATATTGGTTGGCCCGTATGGTAGAAGGTGGGGAGGATGTAAAATTCATTGCACGAAGAATGGTGATTTTAGCTTCTGAGGACATTGGGAACGCCAATCCCAATGCGTTGGTGCTGGCCAATTCCACCTTTCAAGCCGTGAACACGATAGGGTATCCGGAGGCCAGGATTATTTTAAGTCAGTGTGCCACTTATCTCGCTAGTTCCCCCAAGAGCAATGCCAGCTATATGGCGATAAAACAGGCACAGCAGGTAGTGAAGCAAACTGGGGATTTATCTGTTCCCCTGGAAATTCGGAATGCACCGACCCAGCTGATGAAAGAGCTCAATTACGGCAAAGGCTATCAATATGCCCATGACTTTGAGGAGAACTTTGTGGATTTTGAATTTCTACCCGAAGAAATATCAGGTACCACATTTTATAAACCGGGAAATAATACCAGGGAACAAAAGTTTCGAGAATTTCTTGAAAAGAAATGGAAAGGAAAATATGGATATTAAAACTTAATATTCAGTACCTCTACTTTACGGGTTCCATTCTCAAGATATTCGCGATGCCACTTTCCCTCTTTTTGAAAAACAATTCCCGTTTTATTCTCTGACGCCACCAAATAAACATCTTTCACGGACGTTTCCACAAGTCTACATATGATTTTTGGGGAACTGTCCACCAATTGGTATCCGTTTGGAACGGGTTGTGCATAGAGCAGGTCGGTTGGATTTGTACCTACTTCATCTTCACCGCTAAAAAGCGCAGTTTTAGGTTCTACCGCCTTATAGGTCTGGTTATCTGGAGTGACCTCCTGTTCCAAAACCACAGTTTTAGCACCACTACCTTTGGAATTGGAATCAATTACTTTGTTCACCATAGCTTCTTTGGGTTGAACCGACTTATAGGTTTGGTTTTCCGTTGTATTTTCTTGTTCCAAAACAACTTCTTCCGGTTTTGGTTTGAGGGTCTTGACATCGTTTTTAAAATTCAATGTCACGGTTTCCCCATCTTGGGAAACCTCGTTGGTAGATTTTGGTTGATACGTATAAGCTATACCATCCAAGGATACAAAAGCTCTTTTAATTGCTTGGCTATATGCCGGTTTGAACTCTTTTAACTTGCTGCTTCCTTCGATGGTCCTGAAAACCTCAACTGAACGACAATCCTTAAAAACTAGGGTCGTTTTGGTTGTAAAGAAAGATGAGTCATCCTGCAAATTCACAATCAATCCCAAACATCTATCTTTGAATAAATCTTCAGGAAGCGCATCGTCATAAACCGCATGAAATCCCCTTTGTGTCAGTAAATACTTGATAATGGTACTGGTTTGATGCTTGTTTTCTTGCTTGTATCCATCAAATTTCTTAGGAACAATAATGTACTTGTACGCATTGAACTGAGCAAATGTATTCTGTCCCAAAATCATGGAGAACAGCAGTATCCAAAAATATTTCGTCTTCATACAACAAGTAAATCAATTACCGTTCCAAGATATAATATTAAATCCAAACTGTAAAGAAGCATAACGGCTGTCGGCAATGTTCTGATAGGACAGAAGATTATCTCCAAGAATATAAAAATTGACTGGTCCAGCCTGTAAATTGATACCCAATCCCACATTCGAAAACGAATATTTATCCACTGTGTAAGTCGTTTTAATCGATAAGCTTTTTCCCAATCTGCGTTGATAAAAACCGGTCAACGCCGGTTGTATACCCAAAGGTCTTTTTAGAAGAAACATCTGGCCCCCGATACTATTGCGATAATACGACCCTGAGTTACCCCTTGCCACATTTATTGCGCAACCACAATCTATACGGGAAGTTTTTGAACTTCCCTCGCCAAAATCGTATCTAATGGAACCATAGATTTTTATAGGTCTAAAGGAGATATACCCTTGCCCGTTTTCTTCAAAAGGGACAGCCGCTTCAATTTCATCTACCAATTCCTGCCACAAGTCTACTCCTAGGTTATCAATATCTTCTGGCAAAAAAACGTTGATCCCTTCATTGGAAGCGCTTCCTCGTAGCGTAAAGTTTCTGATATCCTTGGAGTTATAGATAAATCCCACATCCAAAATACTTCCGGTCACAGTTGTTTGTGGATTCAATTGGTAGGTGAACCCAGCATCAAACCCTAAACCCAAATTTCCGCCCAAAAAAAGACGCCTGGTAAAAAGGTCCTGTATTTCGCTGGAAGTGTTTCCGGTATCTGCATCAATTATGTCCAAAAAACCATCCACGCCAGCCGTTTGAAGCTGCATATCCGCATCGATGGAATTTTCCAGCGTATTCTCTTGGCCGGGAACGGTTCTAAACCTTCCGGAATTATTCGTTGATTTGAATTGGAAAACCCCAGAATACAATTTTGCCCTTAATCCCAAGGTCAGTTCTTGGTTTACCTTTCTATTCACACCGAAGTGGAAAACATTTACCATTTCGCCACGAAGGTTAAGATGTCCCAGATCAAAACTTCGCCCAATGTTGGCACCCCCATTTCCTTCAAACGCCAAAATGGCTAAATCTTTGGGCCAATATACAATAACATCGGTCTCTGTGTACATACCGAAGGAATAGTAGTCTTCCCTCCGATTCTTTCCCCGAAAACCCAGATTAAACAACTCTATTTGACTGGTGGAACTAAAATCATCCCTTTCGCTCAACGCGTTGATCACACGTTCCCTAACCTTTACATTAAAGTCAATACCATCATTGGCGAACAGGTCATTTACGCTTACCCCACTGGCCCCTGCTTGAACCGATATGCCGGATAGTGCTGGAAGTCCCACATGCCATTTTTCTTGCGCTTTAGCCCCTGGATTCACCATCAAAGCTTGTGGAATCTCATAAAAGTCATATAATATTTGCTTATTTTGGGCACTTAGAAGAACTGTCCCCAAAAGAGGAATCATCACCAAAAATTTAGTCCACCTCATTCTACCAATTGAAATAAAAACTCAGCGGCTGATTTCATTATGAATTTTGCTTCCGGTTCAGTGGAAACGCTTGTATTGTCCCCTAAATTTCTTCCCGTTAGCCGTAGGTTGGCCGTATTGGTCAGTAGAAATAATGGTTTTCCATTCGGCCCATAATCTACGGTACGGGACACCATCTCGCCAGGTCCCGCAGCAATATCAAAACTTTCGAAATCCAATACATTACCCCCCTCATCCAGAAATTCAATAATAATATTGATAGGTTTGCTAGTAGAATTTTCAAAGTCGTAGGTAATATTACCCTCCAGCAGCCGCTCTGCAACAAACTGTTCATTAAATGCCTCAAAGACGAAAGTTTGGGTATAGAAAGCGCTTAAGGTAGAAACGGAGTTAATGAAGTCTTCACTTGCTTCAACAGAAAAAATACTGGAAGCGATAGCGGGGGTTATGGAAAGATCATCAAATTGGTCAAAATCTTGTTCCTCAGAGCAGGATGGGAAAAAGAAAAGACAAAAAAGTATGGCAAAGCATAGAGACGAGGTTGTCCGCATAGTGCAATTTTTAAAAAAGAGGACTTATGACCTTACCTAAGTATAACTCTATAAAATGTTTTTTATTTCTTTCAAATCGTTAATGATTTGACACAAATTGTGCTCCGGTTCCCCATGTACGTTAAAATGAATGGCTTGCATTTCCACCGCCTGGGCTCCCATAATATCCGCTTCTAAATTATCGCCTATCATCAGGCTATTTTTTGGTCGGGCACCTGCACTTGACAAGGCCAAATCAAAAATTTGTGGATGGGGCTTTTTCACTCCGGCGGTTTCAGAGTCCATGATTTCCTGAAAGAAATCATCAATATGGGCGTTCCTGATTTTTTTTCGCTGGGTTTCTTTAAAACCGTTGGTTATAATATGAAGTCTGTACTTGGGTCGGAGATAACTCAATACTTCCATGGCATTGGGAATCAAATGGCCAAAAGACGAAAGAAGCTCTATGTATTCTTCAGCTAACTGCAGAATGATGTTATCGGAAATCGATAGGTTCAGGGCATCAAACGTATTTCTCAAGCGCTGGTATCGCAAGTCTTCTTTACTAATTTTTTCTTCCCGATATAATTTCCAATAGGAGAGATTGATAGGTCGGTAAACATCTAAAAAATCGTGCAAATCAACTTCCACTTCCTTTTTTGACAGAATCATTTCAAAAGTCAGCGCAGAATTCTTTTCAAAATCCCAAAGGGTATGGTCCAAATCAAAGAAAATATCCGTGACTTCCTTATACATGATAGCGTTTTAATAAAGATTGATACAGTGATATCCAGGAAATCTTGTGTTTACCGCCTAGTAGTTCATTGGAAAAAACAGTGATAAAGGTACCTTCAACCGCCTTTACCGCTCTAAAAAGAGTATCTACTTTGGCAAATACCTCGGTGGGACGTTTGTATTTGGTAAGCGCATAATCGTGAAGGGCAAACGGGTGCACCCTCAGGGGTTGTTTGGTCTCCATACTAATATCATAAAAGTAGAATGGTGTACAAGTCCCTGCCCTAAATCCCATTTGATGCGTATATCCCATGGAGAAATCGTTGGTAAACTCCGCCTCTATGAGCGTCCTGTAGGTTGATGGTACATTTACGCGATTGTACCTTAACCTGGAATACGTTATTGGTCTATTGATCAAATTGCCCAAACCTTTTTTTTCTTCTTTTAGCACTTCTTTATTTGTAGAGGATAAAAATGAGGTGCTCAATGACACAATACTGTAGTCCGCGACCGATTTTATTAAGTACCTAAAGCGGTTATTGTTGGGTGAAATGTTTTTATCGTGGGCGGAATATTCGGCAAACTGAAAGAAAAACATACTTTTTATGGCATAGTTTTTATGAATTTCCACCAACGTACTGAAATTATCATAGGGATCTCGAGACATTCCCAGAAGAACAGAAGTCCGTCGTATCATGCGTCGAAACTTGAACTTTCCCAAATCCAGTAGGAATCCCCCCAGACTGCGCACTAATCCTCTATGCGCATAACAATGTGAAATAGTTACATTGACAAGACTGGTAAAGCTGTAGTTCTTTTTTTTTGTTTTGATATCGGGGAAACGCATCTTAAGTAGCCTGAACATTTTTTGCGCCCAAATATCAACCACGGGCAACTCCAAAAAGCCTTTTTGAAAGGCCAAGCTTTCTTTGGCGGGATAACGTCCTAGATTATCCTTTACATGGGGGAGATATTCTTCATAACGACTCAAAAGGAAAAAACTGGCAGAAAAAATATCATAAGGAACGGAACTATTTTCACTACAAGCAAAAAAACAGGGTACACCGTCCCAATCAGACACTTCAATATCCAAATCGTTGATACCCTGCTCAAACAGAAGGTCGTTGCTGCGTATAAAGAATTCATTCTGCAAAGGTTGTTTGGAATAGGTTATTTTAGGACCGGAATGTTTGATAAAATCCTCCACTTTTGTGGAAAGTTGTGTCTCCAAACCCAAAATTCCGCCAAAAAGTTGCTGGGTCACATAGTGGAGTCTATTGGTTATGGTATGGGTATAGATGAGCAGCATGGTCAAAGTATTCCCTTATCGGCGAAACTAAGGTATTTATGTTGTGCCAAAATTAGGTGATCCAGAATTTTTAGGTCTAGCGCCTCTGCCGCATTTTTTAATTTTAGGGTTATCTGTTTGTCCGAAGCACTGGGACGCACCGTTCCGGACGGATGGTTATGGGCCAAAACAATTCCGACAGCGCCAAGTTCCAAAGCTTGTTTCATTACCAATCGTACGTCCACCAAAGTGCCTGTAATACCTCCTTTGCTCAACTGGGACTTATGGATTACCTTATTGGAATTATTGAGATAAACTACCCAGAACTCTTCATGCTCCAACTCCCCGATAAGGGGATACAGCAACATATAAGCATCATTGCTAGTACCGATTTTTTCTATTTTTTCCTGGTCCTCCCCGGTACGCCTTCTTCCCACTTCCAAGGCAGCGGCAATGGTAATGGCCTTGGCATCTCCGATACCTTTGAACTTCTTTAATTGATTTATGGACAACTTCCCCAAGTCGTTCAGGTTATGGTCAACGGCAGCCAATATGCGTTGCGAAAGCTGTACTGCACTTTCATTTTTGTTGCCAGACCCAATTAGAATGGCTAACAATTCTGCATCAGAGAGCACCGACCGTCCCTTTTGTGCCAATTTTTCCCGGGGCCTATCGTCATAGGACCAATGCCTAATAGAAAAGGATACCATTTTTTCCTGCATGGTTAAATATAGGGTTTCCCCAATAAATTAAAGGGTAAAAATGAAAATGTTCAACTACTTGCAGTATACCTGTAACTTCCTGAAAAATAGGCGCTTTTATAATCAATTTTAAAAAAAGTAGTATTTGCAAACAATTGTATCCAAGTACAAATGTTTACCTTGCCTTTAAAGCCTATTTTTAATAGGATTTTTTAGGCTTTTTCCACAACTTTGAGATGTTCGGCCTTTGATAAAGTTGGGCATAAAGGGAAAAAATAGCAAATGAGTAAATACGTACATGGATATTCCGAAATGGAGGCGAACAGGTTGAATGACCAGGCCGATTCTCTGGCTAACTTGATTCATTATGATTCGATTTGGGAAGAAGGCGCCTTAATACTTGAAGCAGGATGCGGCGGTGGGGCACAGACAAGACCGTAGCCTCCCAAAATCCGAAAAGTAGATTTATCTCTGTTGATATTTCCGAAGATTCAATAAATGAAGCAAAGACTTTGATAAGCTCCAAAGGAATTGAAAATGTGGAGTTTCAAGTAGCGGATATATTCAATCTACCATTTGAGGACGACTATTTTGACCATATTTTCTTGTGTTTCGTTTTGGAGCATTTACCAAATCCGGAACAAGCGCTCAAATTATTGAAGACCAAAATAAAACAAAATGGAACAATAACCTTGATTGAGGGAGACCACGGTTCAACCTACTTTCACCCTGAAAGTGAACACGCAAAAAAAGCGATTCAATGCCAAGTGGATTTACAAAAGAAAAGCGGAGGGGACGCCAATATTGGAAGAAAATTGTTTCCAATTTTAGAAAGCTCCGGTTTTCAAGAAATCGTGGTACTGCCCAGACAGGTTTATGTTGACGACTCCAACCCCCGGTGGGTCGAAGGTTTTACAAAGAACACCTTTACCGCCATGATAAAAGGGGTAAAAGAAGAAGCTATTTCAAATGGCCTGATAAGCGAAGAATCGTTTGAAAGAGGAATCAACGACCTGTATCAAACCGCAATGGGAGGGGGAACATTTTGCTATACCTTTTTTAAAGGAACAGGAGTCAAAAAATAGGTGCAAACGCCCAGGACTATTTGTGCGGGCAATTCCCGGACCATACCGTCATCAACCTAACTTTCAATGCTTTCGGGGCAAAAAAGAAGAAAACTGGCCTTAGTATTTCTAAATATCGGGTGAAGTGACTTAAATGATTTTAGGTCAATCCATCCAAAAAAACCAAAATCGATTAATCCTGAAAAATCACTTGGTAATTTTTTACCTTTACACCCTGTTGTACAATTTCTAACATAATATCTGGGTCTTTCTCAAAAGACCTGCTCAAATTAAACGAGCCGCCCCAGTATTGGAACTTTCCAATCTCAATACGCGGGCCCTATCCACTTTTTATACATCTTAAAAAAGACGATTGATTTTCAAATCGATTGCCTTGTCATTTTTGAACCGTGTTTGAACGTTTCAAAAGTGATATTACCACACCATATAAAATGAACGAGAAACCGTTAATAAACAGAAATATAGAACGCTTTTACAACAGAGCATCAGAAGAAACCAGACTGAACCGGGGAATGGGAGTATTTGAATTCGAAAGGGTCAAAACATTGATTGAAAAATATCTGCCGTATACGTCATCCAAAATAATTGACGTGGGTGGTGGCACCGGAAAATATTCAGAATGGCTTTCAAAAAAAGGACACCAAGTGCATTTGATAGAACCAGTGCCCAAGCATCTGAAAATAGCCCAAAAACGAGCAAACAGAATCAAGAACAAATATGTTGTCCATCCAGGAGAATCCCAAAATCTGAAGTTCCCAAACAATTATGCCGACCTCATCATTCTGCACGGACCCCTTTACCATCTTCAAAAAAGAGAAGAACGAATCCAAACCATTTTAGAAGCAAAACGGGTGGTAAAAAATAATGGAACGGTACTGGCATTTGCCATCAACTATACCGCATCTACCTTGGTGGGACTTTTAAACGGTCTCATCCACAAAGAATCTTTTTTCACAATGTGCAAGGAAGAATTGATGACCGGCGTACATAATCCTTCGGATGATTTTCCATGGCTTTTGGCAGAAGCATATTACCATAACCCTAAACAATTGAAAGATGAATTTATAGATCAAGGATTACATCACCTAAACACCTATGCCGTTGAAGGAATGGCCTGGTTGGATAAGGATTTTTTTAAAAATATGTTGAATGACAGAAGAAAAAGCACCTTGTTGGAACTTATCAAAGTAACCGAAAATGACCCTTTTCTCTTGCCCTTTAGTCCCCATATGATGATAGCCGCCCAAAAACAAGATCACTTTGAAAAATAAGAGATATACGTATACAACAAATTTGCTGACAAATCCATAAGGCAACTACCAGAGTGAGTAAATTGGGGTTGTATGGTCCTAGACCCTGGATAAATCGTTTGGATAAAGAAAGTGTATCTTGAGATTCAAATTTTTTAGAACGTAGCAAATGACTTTCAACCTGCAGCAATCCATGGATATCTTGAGCAGAACGCCAGCTGGTCGGGATACGCTCTTACGTGGAGTACCGGATGCATGGCTCAATTCCAACGAAGGGGAAGATACTTGGAGCCCTCATGACATCCTGGGCCATTTGATTCACGGTGAAAAAACGGATTGGATGGTCCGGGCCAAGCTCATCCTTTCACAGGCAAGCGATAAAACCTTCGAGCCCTTTGATAGATTTGTACAAATGCAAGAAGGTCCAAAGAAGTCCTTAGAAGAATTATTGACCGAGTTCCGCAGCATTCGATTACAAAATCTGGCTGAATTGGAACGTTTGCCCATCACAGAGACGGCGTTGACCAAAAAAGGCGTTCATCCGGACCTTGGGATGGTCACATTAAAGGAACTACTGGCCACCTGGGTAGTCCACGACCTTGGGCACATTTCCCAGATTGTCAGGGTCATGGGCAAACGCTACAAGTCTGAAGTAGGCCCCTGGCAGGCATATTTGGGAATTTTAAAACAGTAAAAAAGGAAGAATTACCAACCCCGACAAAAAAGTCCTAAATTGAAACTTTCCCAAATCATAATTGGCCCATGAAAGCTGAAAATACCTATATCGAAGTTGCATCCGCCGAAATTCTTGACCCTAGATTTGAGACCACCAAGCAGTTGTTGGAGGTATGCCAGGTGGCCCTGGAAAACGGAAGACCAAAGGTGGCCCGTTTTAACGAAACATATTCGGAAGACAAGGCCATCGTTTATTTTGAGGTAAAGGACGAAAACTATTTTATCGAAGTCCATGTAAGCAAAGGCCCCAAAGTAGAAGTACATTCGGTTTGGACGGAATCCGGGCACCGGGTCTACCTTACGGCAACGTCCAAAGAGCTGAGGTTTACCCAACTTTCCGACCAACTTATCAATTTTAAGCCCTTGACCGGATGGTCCAAAGGGGATTTGAGAAAAAACAATGCTTCAAAACATACCTTCAGCCGCGTAAGTTTCGAACCCATAAAAAACCAAGCGTATGGCCTGAACGAGAAATTGGACCTGCTGCTTACGGAACTGGAAAGGGATATCGAAGGTGTCCGGGAACTCAGTAAAAAAACAAAAGCGATAATTGCCGTATGCAGACGTCAATATGTGAGCGGCAATGCCGGCATTCATCTGGATAGCAAGACCGTAGACCGTCTGCACCAACTCGGCTTGGGAATTGACATCGATACCTATATTGAAGGTCAGGAGATTAGATAAAAAATGGGGCGGCTAAGTTTGCCGCAGGGCCATGGAGATATCGCGCAAGGCGGCCACCACATTTTGCACCTCCTGTTTTGTAAAAGTATGGTCCTCTATATAAAATAACATCTCCACACCCAAATCCAGTACTTGGGCTAAATTTTCAGGGGACCCGTAGCTATCTGATATCAAATGAGATAGAAATTTTTCATCATTTCCCATTGATTGGTTTCTATCATTTTCCATATTCAAAAGAAACAATTTGACCCTCATTTCTTAATGCCATATATGGCAATAATACCGTTTAAACTAAATTTCCTATTTTTAGACAACCTCCTTAATCTTAATTCTTTAACTTAATTTATTATGAAACGTATTTGTTTTAAGTCCTTAAGGACCTTTATTCCAGTATTTGTATTTTGTTTATTTATTTTAGGCTGCACAAAGCCTGAAGAAGAGGCCTCTGTAGAATTTTTTAATCTGCTTAGTGTTCAAGGTGAAAATGAACACTCTGGTTTCGATTCTTCTGAAGATTCTGATGAGGTAGCACGAGAACAGGAATATGAGTAATCTTTATTTTTTTTTCGCTAAGAAATAAATTAAGTCAAAAATTCCTACATAAGTAACCTTAGAAGTTTTGGGAAGATTCCAAAGGAAGGGCATCAAAGTCAAGCCCCCCATAGTTCCCGGAGCTCATTAAGAGCAGGGCGTTATTGTGCATTGTGGTTTGGGACAAATATCCTTGATATTCCATGGGCTCCGTAAAAACCTTTAGGCCAGGTTTATTGAAGGCTTGCAATATCTGTTCCGCCGTCACCTCTTCCAAGCCCTTTATCTTTAACGCATCTGGGGAATAAAACACCACAGCTTCATCAGCAGCGTTCAGAGCGCCGTGGTACTCTTTTAAAAATTCGGCATTTAAACTGCTGTACGTATGCAGTTCCAAACAAGCCAAAAGTTTTCGATTCGGGTACTGTTCACGCACTGCCATAGTGGTTGCCCGCACCTTACTGGGCGAATGGGCAAAATCTTTGTACACCACCATACTGCCCAACTCGGCAATTTTCTCCATCCGTTTGGAGGCCCCCTTAAAGGAGGCTATGGCTTCGTAAAAATCCGCCTCGTCCACGCCCATCTGTTGGCAAATCCATTTGGCGCCAGC
>NZ_CAKZYF010000108.1 GCF_937884665.1 uncultured Allomuricauda sp.
TTCCGTTTTTGGTATGGATGTTCACCCACTTTGAAGGTGCGATTTGATGGTCACTGCCCCCGTTTCTTATAACATACAACAAGCCATTTTCCGTGATATAGTTCACATACCATGAAATCTCATCGGAATGGCCTTCAATTACCACTTTATAGTCGGCATCTGGATTGATAACGGCGACTGCCGTACCGTAGGTGTCCGTAATAAAGTCATCCACATAGGGCTTTAAATACTCCATCCAAATTTTCTGTCCCTCCCATTCATACCCCGTAGGCGAAGCGTTGTTTAGGTATTTTTCAAAGAATTTCAAGGATTTGTCGGTAATGATTTTCGATATTGCCATGTAACAAGATTAGGGAGCAAACATAGCAATATTCACTTTTATTTAATAGCCCGGTTAGGGCATTATCCTTAATTTTATCCCAAGAATTGTTAAAAATTTTAATGTTTCGTTTCCAAATCATACTGTTTTTGCTCTGCATGGCCGTGGAAGGTATCTCACAGGAAACCCCAAAAGATTCGGTGGTGGACTACTACGTTCGGTTTGAAGGAGACTCTATTCTAAGAAGTTCCATTGAGCTGGATGAGGTATTTATCTTTAGCCAGCTTGAGTTTGATAACCGCAAAGAAAAGCTTAGATACTATATTTTGAGACGTAAAACGCTTAAGGTGTATCCCTATGCAAAACTAGCGGCGGAACGACTGGTGCAGTTGAACGATAGCTTGGACCAGATAAAAAAAAGGCGACATAGAAAACGGTATACCAAAAAGGTACAGAAATACATTGAGGGGGAGTTTTCCGAGGAACTTAAAAAACTAACTCGGACGGAAGGTCAGATTCTGGTCAAACTGATTCATAGACAAACTGGTAAAACGGCCTTTTCCTTAGTGAAGGAACTTCGCAGCGGATGGAGGGCTTTTTGGTACAACACCACCGCAAAAGCGTTTAAAATTAGTATCAAAAAAGAGTTCCACCCGGAATACGTTCATGAAGATTATCTGATTGAAGATATTTTGCAACGTGCTTTTGCTTCCGATAAATTGGAACGCCAAAACGCCGTTTTGGATTATGATTATGCCCTTCTCAGCAATAAGTGGAAGACAGGTCCCATATCTCCCGATAAAGATTAGCCCCTGTTTTTTTGTTTTTTTCCAAAGAGCGCATCCATAAAAACTTTCATCGTATAAAAACCCATGGCGATTGCGGTAACGGCCAACAGCAAACCTATTACAAGTACGGGTACATAGGCAGGATGGTCCTCATTTTTAAACGCTTGATAAATGGTAAATGGTGCCAAAAACATGAAACCGGTAGTATAGCCCATACATTTGATGCCTTTTACCAAGAGCTTTTTGTCCGTGCGCATGAGGTCTAAAGTTATTATATTCAATTATTTTCACAGCAAGATATTCAAACAAGATGGTTCTAGTAGCACTTTTGGGGGCGATTCTTTTTATCATTTTTTCCACAGTTCGTTTTAAGATCCACCCGGTTTTTTCATTGACTTTGGCAGCTATTGGTGCAGGTTTTTTGCTCGGTATGTCCGCTACGGATATTTTGAAAACGATGGGCGAAGGTTTGGGCAAGACCCTTTCCAATATTGCTTTGGTGATTGCGTTTGGTAGTGTTATTGGTATATATCTTGAAAAAACTGGGGCCACACAACTTTTGGCCAATACAATTTTGAAGCTTGTCGGGAATAAGAAATCCCCTTTGGCCTTAAATTTGGCAGGTTTTGTGATCTCTATACCTGTTTTTTGCGATTCGGGCTTTATAATCCTTTCCCCATTGAACAAAGCGTTGAGCAAAAAAAGTGGTATTTCCATCTTGGTCTTTGCCATTGCCCTGTCCACTGGATTATACGCTGCCCACGTTTTCGTACCCCCTACACCGGGCCCATTAGCGGCAGCTGCTATAATGGAAGCCGATTTGGGACTGGTCTTGATTTTAGGTGTTTTAGTGGCATTACCTGTTTCATTGATAGGTTTTTTATGGGCCAACTTCATTGGTAAGTCCTTAAAAGAGGACCAGACCACGGCTTGGGTGAACCATGAGGTCTCAGGGGATCATACTAAGATTCGTCCTCTTTTTGCTTTTTTGCCACTTGTGGTCCCAATCGCTTTAATTGCGCTTAAATCCATTGTAAACCATCCTAATGAACCTTTTGGTGACGGTATCTTTTTTGGGATTTTGGACTTTTTGGGAAATCCTGTTGTGGCGTTACTTTTAGGCGTTTTCTGTGCTTTTGGACTAGGTCGTAAAATACCATCGAACGCAAAAAAAAACTGGGTTCCCGAAGCATTGAAACAAGCAGGTTCAATTGTTTTGATAACGGGGGCTGGAGGTGCTTTTGGAGCGGTTTTACGTACGGTGGATATTACCGAAGCGTTTCATATCAGCTCCACATCCGTATATGGAGGTCTTATTATTGTTTTCGCCATAGCAGCTACTTTAAAAACCGCCCAGGGCTCTTCAACGGTTGCCATAATAACAACATCAGCCATCGCTGCGCCACTTTTGTCGAGTTTTGATTTGGTCTCTAGTATGGACAAAGCACTTTCTGTATTAGCCATAGGAGCTGGGGCCATGACTGTTTCCCATATCAATGACAGTTATTTTTGGGTAGTATCCCAGTTTTCCGGAATGCCTGTTAAGGAAGCACTCAAGGGACATACCTTGGCGACCCTGTTTCAGGGCGTGGTCGCTATGCTTCTGATACTTCTGCTTTCTGTTTTATTGTGATTTGTGACAGAGCTTGCGGGTTTTGGTCAAAACTTAAAGTTATAGGTCACCGAGGGAATAATTCCAAAAATTGAGGTACGCAGTGCCTCGTTTCTCCCCGTATCTTCATTTTCCCGAAAATTGATAGATGCCGCGTTCATCCGATTATACAAATTGTAAATGCTGAATACCCATTCCGACTGTATCTTTTTTCTTTTGTTCCTTTTTGGTGTAAGGGTAGCAGATACGTCGAGTCTATGGAAATCAGGAAGACGTTCTTGGTTTCGAAGTCCAAAAAATGGAATGGCGAGGCCTTGAAATTCAAATTGACCTAAAGGGAAATTGGTGGGTTGACCGGTCTGATAGATAAAATTGGCATTGATGTTCCAGCGCTCATTGAGGTCGTAACTGGCAAAAAGTGCCACGTCATGGGTTTTATCGAAAGGAGTGTTGTACCATTCCCCAAAATTGATTCCTGTTTCAACGGCAGGTTGACCGTTGCTCCCCAATACATTCGTTCTACCCTGCGTTCTCTGTTCAGATTTGGAGAGGGTATATGCCACCCATCCTTTAAGGGCTCCCTTATTTTTTCGGAAAAGCAGTTCCAGACCATACGCTCTGGCTTTTCCGTTCAGGATGACCTGTTCAATGGCATCATTCGCAATTAAATCTGCTCCATCTATATAATCGATACGGTTTTGTATGTCTTTATAAAACCCTTCGACCTCCAATGAAAACTCACCTTCTTTGATATCTCGAAAATACCCTAGGGCATATTGGTCCAACAATTGGGGTTCCACGAATGGGCCACTTGGTGTCCAAACGTCCAGTGGAGTGGGGGAGTTGGTATTGGAAAGCAAATGTAGGTATTGGGCGAGACGTGTATAACTCGCTTTTATGGAACTCTTTCCCCTAAAATTGTATGCCATGGATATACGGGGTTCCAGATTGGTAAAACGCTCCAAACTCCCTCCTCTTCCGGGATTTATGGTATCTATAGGTGTCGCTTCCCGATATACTTGTAGGGCAGAATCGAACACTACGGGATTATCGTTTTCGTAGACGAAAAGTTCATCTTGCCCCAAACGATTAAAATGACTGACGCGAAGTCCATAATTCAGACTTAATTGTTCACCGATACGATGCTCAACACTGACATACGCGGCCGCCTCATTGGCATTTTTTTTTGTCAGCTGTTGCGCCACAATTCCAGAATCCTCCCGATTGGGCCTGATTTTTCCGGGGTTAAACACATAATAGATGTTGTTCAGGCCATAGTCTAAGGTAATCTTGTCATTTAGATAGTGTTTTAAATCGTATTTTAAATTGAAATTCTGTATCCCAGAGTCCCAATCGAAACCAACAAAGTCGAGTTCCAGTCCGTAAAAGTAATCGGAGTAAATTACGGAAAGATTGGAAAAGAGTTTATCGGAAAATAGGTGGTTCCACCTGAAATTGCCCACTGCGTTTCCATAGACGTTCTCAAAACTATCATTGATGTTGAACAAGTCCCTTCCGAAGTAACCGGACAGAAAAATATTGTTGCGCTCGTTTATCCGGTGATTGATCTTGGTGTTCAAATCATAAAAATAAGCGCTGTTGTTGATGTCAAAGAGTGGTAGAAAAAGATGGGCATAAGATGCCCTTCCACCTACAAGAAATGCGGTTCGGTCCTTAGCTATGGGCCCCTCCACCAAAACTCTACTGGCCACGGCACCTATACCCCCATTCACCTTGAGTTCCTTGCTATTCCCTTCTTTTTGAAAGATATCCAAGACCGAAGATACACGACCGCCATACCGTGCAGGGATACCTCCTTTAAAAAGCTTCACATCTTTTATTGCATCGGGGTTAAAAACGGAGAAAAAACCGAAGAGGTGGGAAGAATTGAAGACGATGGCCTCATCTAAAAGAATCAAGTTTTGATCTGCGGCCCCGCCCCGTACATTAAAACCGGAAGAAGCTTCGCCAGCATTGGTGACACCGGGCAACAGTATAAGTGACTTTATCACATCTGCTTCCCCCAACACCACGGGAATTTGTTTTATCGTTTGGGCGGAAAGGCTGTTCACACTTATTTGTGGTTTCTTGATATCCAACTTTTCCACGTCCTCTGTAACCACGACCTCTTCCAGTTGGGCCATTTCTTCAACTAGATTGTAGTCCTTTTTCATGTCCGAGGTGAGGCGGATTTGTTCTCGTATATCCTCAAATCCCAAATAGCTTATCACGACTTCATATTCTCCTTCTGGAAGCGTGATGGAATAGAAACCATATTCATTGGTGGTGACCCCTGTCCTTAAGCTGGGAAAGACAATTGTAACGCCAATTAAGGTCTCATTGCTCGACGCTTCGGATATGGTGCCACTCAAGGTATATTTTTCCTGGGCGGATAACAAGCCAAAACCCAAAGAGAAAAGGATAGCTAAAAGTCTTTTTGATATTTGTGTGATTTTCATTGAAAGAAGCATGTATACCATGATGGCCTCGGCTATTCCACTGTGATCAACTGAGCGTCAAACTCACTGATGGCGAAGTATCCAAATGGAAAATTAGCTGTGTTTGTGGTATTTATTATGTTTCCTCGTATGGTTGCCGGTGGAACTGCAAAGGGACCTCCCCCACCATCTTCTCCAGCCTGTGTCAGGGCCAATTCTGCATAGGAGGCAAATTCAGTATCGATTCCAAACAAAGTTATGGGCAGGAGATCTCCAGGCTCTACATTCTCGTAGAAATAGGAAAAGGTAATTTCACTGTCCTGAAAGAACTCATCGTCAATGACCAAGAAGTTGTCAAAACCGAATGAAAATAGATAATTGTTGCGTTGTCCGGCAAGGTCGGTAAAGGTAATGATGACTTCCGTCTCCTCCTCCTCGTCAAATAGAAAACCGTCTCCTTGGACCACATTATCAATCGTTGGGGAAGGATTTAATTGCTCAGTTGCCCTATAAATTTCTCCCCCGTATTGAACGGTCAAAGTATAATCCCGGTTAAATTGGAGTTCAGGAAATCCGCTGGTAAAGGTACCCGGTTCAGTCTCAATCAGAGCGAATGTTTCTCCAGATTGCTCGTCGGTAATCTCCACAACGGCATTTTCTGCAGCTGGGACCTCTTCTTCGAAAAAAGGAGCGGTCAACGTGAGTTTTACCTGTCCAACCGTAATGGGGTCACCATCCCGGGTATTGAATCCTATCAATGCATCAATGACCAATCTGGGTTCAGAGGTAGGAAGGTCTACCTCAATAACGTCTTCACAAGCAAAAAAGAATGAAATGAAGAACGGAAGGAAAAGAACTTTTCGCATGAAACCGGCAATTTAACGAGCGTCTAAAATAGACAATCATCGGCTTCGACGACCTGCTTTAACAGTTTCTTAATCCTTGGAACCGCTCTATTATTTCAAAGAGGCCAAAATGGCATTGAAGGTTGGACTGGACCTCATGGCCAGGGCGGACAGGTCAGCATCCGGTAGATAATATCCACCAATATCCACGGATTTGCCTTGGGCCTGTATTAATTCCTCTATAATTGTTGACTCTCTTTCAAAAAGTTTCTGGTAAATCTGGTCAAAAATGGTTTTCAGTTCTACATCCTGATTTTGGCTTGCCAACTCTTCGGCCCAATAAAGACATAGATAAAAATGGCTTCCTCGGGTATCCAGCTCGTTGACTTTACGGGATGGCGATTTATCGTTTTCCAAAAACTTTTCGGTAGCTCGGTCCAGTGTTTCGGAGAGTACCAAGGCCTTTTTATTTGTATTCTTTTCTGCGAAATGCTCCAAGGAAACCCCCAAAGCTAAGAATTCACCAAGGGAGTCCCAGCGCAGGTGCCCCTCTTCCAAAAACTGCTCCACATGCTTCGGGGCGGAACCTCCTGCACCGGTTTCAAAAAGACCGCCGCCATTCATAAGTGGAACTATGGATAGCATTTTGGCACTGGTACCCACTTCAAGTATTGGAAACAGATCAGTGAGATAATCGCGCAGCACGTTCCCCGAAACGGATATGGTATCCTTTCCCTCTTTCATCCGCTCCAGAGTAAATTTGGTCGCCTTAACAGGGGAGAGGATTCGGATATCCAGTCCAGTCGTATCATGGAGGTTTAGGTATTTCTCTACTTTTTGAATAAGCTCTACATCGTGGGCCCTCTTTTCATCCAACCAAAAAACTGCTGGTGTTTGCGTGGCCCTGGCGCGATTTACGGCAAGTTTGACCCAATCTCGTATGGGAGCATCTTTTACTTGACACATTCGCCAAATATCCCCTTTCTCAACTTCATGTTCCAATAAAATGTCCTGGGAATGGAGACTGACCACTCTTACGCTTCCTGTTTTCTCAATTTCAAACGTTTTATCGTGAGAGCCATATTCCTCCGCTTTTTGTGCCATAAGGCCAATATTTGGGACCGTACCCATGGTTACCGGGTCGAAGGCCCCATGCTCTTTACAAAAATCAATGGTAGCTTGATAGACCCCGGAATAGCTACTATCTGGTATAATGGCTTTTGTGTCTTGTAGTTTACCTGTTTTATCCCACATTTTTCCAGAGTTTCGAATCATGGCAGGCATAGAGGCATCAATGATTATGTCGCTGGGCACATGCAGGTTGGTAATCCCTTTGTCGGAATTGACCATGGCTAAATCCGGACCGCTCTGAATGGTTTCTTCAATCGATTTTTCGATGGCTTCCCACTCATTTTTCGGTAACTCTTTTAGTTTTTCAAGAAGGATTTCCAATCCATTGTTTGGATTTACACCAAGGTTTTTTAGAGTATCCCCAAACTGGTCAAATACATCCGCAAAATAGACTTTTAAAGCATGGCCAAAAATGATGGGATCGGAAACCTTCATCATGGTGGCTTTGAAGTGCAGCGACAACAGTACCTGGTTTGCCCTGGCATCTTTAATTTCTTTTTGTAGGAAATCTACAAGCGCT
Organism: uncultured Allomuricauda sp.; assembly: GCF_937884665.1. Classification (GTDB taxonomy): domain Bacteria; phylum Bacteroidota; class Bacteroidia; order Flavobacteriales; family Flavobacteriaceae; genus Flagellimonas. Next base: position 7,654 of record NZ_CAKZYF010000108.1, read on the forward strand.
TTTTTGCTCAATACGGTAGCATCTATGATCTCGCCCTGTTGAAGTGGGATGCTTTCTCTTAATACTAGCTTTTCCCCCTTGGAATCGACCCACTCAATTTTGACCTTTTGTGCTTCATTTAGGGTCAAGGATTTCTCGTTATTGCGAAAATCCCCATGGCTCATGGTGGCAACGTGCGTTTTTGAATCTGCCGACCAGGCCCCCATAGAGTGCGGATTTTTTTTTGCGTAATTCTTAACTGCTTTGGGTGCTCTTCTATCTGAATTTCCTTCCCGTAAAACCGGATTTACAGCACTACCTTTGATTTTATCATATCTTGATTTTATATCCAATTCCTCCGCTGTTGATGGATTTTCTGGATATTCGGGTAGGGCATAGCCTTTTTTCTGTAGCTCTTCAATGGCTTCTTTTAACTGTGGAATGGAGGCACTGATATTTGGTAATTTAATGATATTGGCTTCTGGGGTTTTGGCCAATTCGCCTAAAACAGCCAAGTCATCAGAGATTTTTTGATTTTCTTTGAGGAAATCTGGGAAGACTGCCAGAATTCTGCTTGCTAATGAAATGTCTTTGGTTTCTATGGTAATTCCTGCGGTTTGGGTGAACGCTTTGATGATGGGTAAAAAGGAAAGCGTGGCCAAAGCCGGAGCTTCGTCCGTTTTCGTATAAAAAATATCTGCCATTAGTTAGGTGCAAAATTATTTGAGCGGTGCAAATATACAACTTATGCCTGTTGTGGGCTTATAGGGAAGTTAAAATTAGAAGGAGGAATGGCGTAAAAAACAAAAGCCATATTGATGCAAAACACCAATATGGCTTTCTGGAAAGGACTTTCGGAGTTAGATTCCCGTTTCCCGGAATCGATAGTTAGAAACTACCTCCTTTTCCTTTCGATGTTTCCTCATACCTATCTCTATCGAATCTTTCAATTCGTTATCAATAGCGAGTATTTTCGTTGCCATGAAGAACCATGTAGAGGCAGAAATTGCTTTCAACTGTTAAACATTGTTCATCCTGTTTCACTTTACAATCAACCGAAGCCTCCTGTAAATTGAACTTTCTTTTGCGATTAGTAGTGTTACTAAAAAAAGAATCAACGATTTTAAAGAACATCAACTTTAAAAAGAAATAAAAATTTGATTAACTCTCCTTTATATTTCTTTTGCTAATGTATTGTAAGTATTCAAATTTGCAAATTTTACAACCATTTATAAATCAACAAAATATGAACTACACTTATTAACAATTGTTCATAAAAAAAGGACATCTTTGATGTCCTTTTTCTTAATGCTAGGAAGATTTGGCTATCCCCTAATTTCCTTTATTCGCGCTTTCTTTCCGGTCAATCCTCTGAAATAGAAGATTCTAGAACGCCTTACTTTTCCTCGTTTGTTTACCTCAATCCGCTGTAATGCTGGCATGTTTACAGGAAAAATCCTTTCAACTCCTGTGGTTCCCGACATTTTTCTGATGGTGAAAGTTTCCGTAGCACCTTTGCCCCTGCGTTGTATTACGACCCCCTTGAAGAATTGGGTACGGGTTTTTTCCCCTTCTTTGATTTCGTAATATACCGTAATCGTATCCCCGGAGGAGAATTTTGGAAAATCCTTCTTTTGGACAAACTCGTCCTCAACAAATTTTATTAAAGATTCCATTGGTCTTTTTTTAATTGAACGAAACCAACATTCACGTACTTCGTCAGCGGTTGATTTTGCGTGGGCAAAAGTACTACTTTATTGTCAAAACCCAAGATTTAACCGGAATTTTTCTGAACGCTCTCCTTTTTTCTATATTTTACAATAAAAAGCAAGAGTCCCAGTACGAAAAGAAAATGAGGTATTTGCCCCAAAAGATTGAATAGGCCGCCGGTTTTGGCCACTTGCTCCGCACCTTTTTGTGCCATAAGCTGTGTGCCAAAAATGGAGAGGCCATAAAAGATGACGGTCAGAAAACTGCCCAGGAGCATGAGTATCGTACCCAGTGTTCTATTTTTAGAGAACAAGAGGGCACAGGCAACAATGGTCAAAAATTGTAAAACAAGACTTATAATGCCACCGATGAGATATAAGAATTCAAAATTTTTCATGTTATTCCAATAAGTCAGGTCTTCGTTGTTTGGTTTTCACCCATGCCTGTTCCTCGCGCCATTCCTCTATTTTTGGTATGTTTCCGCTCAATAGAATTTTTGGAACTTCCATTCCTTTATAATTTGAAGGTCGCGTGTAGACCGGAGGAGCCAATAGATTGTCCTGAAAGGTATCCGTCAATGCTGAGGTTTCATTGTTCAGGACCCCTGGAATAAGACGTATTAGGGCATCGCATAACACGGCAGCACCAAGTTCTCCACCGGAAAGTACATAATCCCCGATGGATATTTCTCTGGTAACCATTAACTCCCGTACCCTTTGGTCCACCCCCTTGTAATGTCCACAAAGTATGATAATATTATTTTTTAGCGACAATTCGTTGGCCATGCCCTGCTTCAAAGTATCGCCGTCCGGTGTCATATAAATTACCTCATCGTACGTTCTTTGCTGCTTGAGCCCTGTTATACACTTATCTATGGGTTCTATCATCAAAACCATTCCAGCGCCACCGCCAAATTGATAGTCATCCGCCTGTTTATAGTTCCCGGAGGTATACTCTCTCAAATTGTGAAAATGCACTTCAACCAGACCTTTTTGGAGGGCTCTTTTCAAAATGGAGGCCTCAAAAGGACTTTTCAAAAGTTCGGGAAGTACGGTTATTATGTCAATACGCATCGCAGCACTATAAGTTTCCCAAAAGTAACGTTTGGATAGGGAAGTAAGAAAAAAAGCTTCCGAAAGGGAAGCTTTTAGGTTTATTTCTTTTGCTTGTTCAGCTCGTCCTGTAATCTCCTACTTATCTTTTGTTCCCTTTCCAAGGCCCTTCGTCTGTGGTCTTCGTACTCTTTCTCCAAATCAGCCAAAGCTGTTTTGGCCTGTTGTGTCAAGAAGTTACTGTTTCTAAACTTATAAATGAATAGAAATAAAAGTAAGGTCAAAATGGCAATGATGCCCCAGACTATGGCCTTATAGGTTCCTTTGCTCAGCAGCGCGCCAAAAAAGGAAACGCTGTCCTTTTCGTTGGTGACTTTTTTCAAATTACTGGTAGTCTCCTGCAGTTTGGTGTTCAGCCCGGTTATTTCGGAATTATTACCTTCAATTGTTGCGGACAGTTGTTTGATTGAACTGTTGGCCGTATTGATTGAATCAAAAATGTTTTTCTTGATTTTGTTCAAATCTACCAGTCGAATTACCTCATAGCGTATCCCATTTGCACTGTAGTTTCCCGATTTTTTTTCCAATACTTGAAATTGGGAAACCAAACTTTGGTCTTCTTTTGAAGCATCGGCATCTTGAGCGGAAACAACTAGTATTCCAAGAAGTAATATGAGTGTGGTGAGTGTCCTTGAACGTTTCATGGTCTGATTAAAGAATTTTTAGATTGAGGGTTCGGCGAATTTACGGCATTAAACCAAAAATCAAAAGAAATCGTTTTGTGGTTTTCGTTCAAACCTTTGGTCTGCGATTTTAGTAGTAGGTATATCGCCTCACTTTTGCTATGTATTTTGCCAAACGGATGACCTGATGTGAGTATCCGTACTCGTTGTCGTACCAAATGTAGAGCACGAGACTTTTTCCATCAGCGGACACCAAGGTGGCCTTGCTGTCGTAAATAGAAGGTGCGGAAGCACCAACAATATCTGTAGATACCAATTCATTGCTCAAGGAGTATTTTATTTGTTCCACCAAATCACCCTCAAGGGCATACTTTTTAAGAATGGTGTTCACACTGTCCTTGGATGTTTTGGTCTTTACTTCCAGATTGAGAATGGCCAGAGAGCCGTTTGGCACAGGAACACGAATGGCATTTGAGGTAAGCTTTCCTTTTAAACCGGGAATTGCTTTGGCAACTGCATTGCCCGCACCTGTCTCCGTGATAACCATGTTTAGCGCTGCTGCACGTCCTCTCCTGTATTTTTTGTGCATGTTATCCACTAGATTTTGGTCGTTGGTATAGGCATGGATGGTTTCTATATGTCCTTTTTTAATGCCCAAGGAATCGTCTATAACCTTTAGGATGGGGGTGATGGCATTGGTGGTGCAAGAGGCAGCGGAATAAATCTTGGTATTTTCTGGATCAAATTCGCTATGGTTCACACCATGTACAATATTGGGAACTTCCTTTCCGGGAGCTGTGAGCAAAACACGACCTGTACCCTTAGATTCCAAATGTTTCGATAAAGAGTCTTTATCCCGAAATGCACCGGTGTTATCAATGATAAGTGCATTGTAAATTCCAAATTTTGTATAATCAATGGTATCCGGCCGGTCTGCACTTATAAATTTTACGGTCGTACCATTGATGATCAAGGATTGGTTTTCCATGTCCACATCCACAGTACCCATGAACCGTCCATGTACCGAGTCTGTTTTGAGCAGGGCGGCCCTTTTTTCAAGGATTTCTTCTGTTAAAGGACCCCGAACTACCACGGCCCGTAAGCGGAGCTGGCTTCCCCGGCCTGTTTTTGCCATCAATTCTCGGGCGACCAGTCTTCCAATACGTCCAAATCCATACAACACTACATCCTTTGGCTTTATTTCTTGGGTGGAATGGGCGTCCATTAATTTATCCAGCACGAAGGCCTTCACATTAAGATGGGTATTATCTTCGGAATGATATTCATAGGTCAACTTTCCAATATCCAACTTGGCGGGGGGAAGATTGATATCGTTGATGGCCCTCAGAATTTCCACTGAATCAAATATGGAAATAGGTTTTTGGACAAATTCACCGGCATATTCATGTAAGTTTATGATATCGCTTACATTCTTGTCGATTATCTGGTTTTTGAATAAAACCACTTCTATGGCCTTATCGTACCAAAGGTCGCTGATGATTTTTATAAACTCGGTGGTGGCTTTTCGTCTATCTGCCTGAAAGGCAAGCTCCTTTTCGTAGGACCTGATGTCGCTCATTTTTGGTGGTGTTGTAGTTTTTTAAATTCCCGGCAAAATTAGATATTTCAAACGTTTTCGTAAAACATTGTACAAAAAAAAGCACCCAAATCGGGTGCCCTTCCTTTGTATTTTTTTTAAATTCTATTGAAGAATAAGACGTTCTTTTTCTCCCTTTTTGTTTATCATGGTGAAACTGGTTCTGCCATAGCGGGATATTTCACTGAAAACGGATTTCGCTTCTTCTATGTCGCCGATTTCCTTCCCGTCCACTTCGGTAATCACTTTGTCTTTGAGGTCATAACGGTCATACCCCTCGGGAACATCGATGATTTTAACACCTTTTTTCACACCAAAGGTTTCTTTGTCCTCTTTGGACAGATTTTTTACCATAAAACCCGTTGCTGGAAGAATAATGCTCTGTTGTTTCTTTAAGCGTACCTTCTTGGTGAGTTGCTTCCCATCTCTATCCACAATTACCTCAACGACATCTCCAGGCCTTTTGGAAGAAAGATATCCAGTAAGTTCAGAAAATTTGCGGACCCAGATATTGTCCACTTTTTTGATGATATCCCCCTCCTGTAAACCGGCATCTTCCGCTCCTGAATCTTGGGATACTTGCGAAACGTAGACACCCTCGATTTCATCCAGACCCATCTCTACGGCTTGTGGTGAATTCACATTAATTGCCGAAATACCCAATAGTCCGCGCTGTACGTTCCCAAATTCCATTAAATCTTCAATGACTTTTTTGGCGATATTGCTGGGAACGGCAAAGGCGTAGCCTACGTACGAACCAGTTTGGGAGGTAATCGCCGTGTTTATTCCGATTAAATCACCATTGGTATTTACAAGTGCGCCGCCACTATTACCAGGATTGACGGCTGCATCGGTTTGGATAAAAGACTGGTTTCTGCCCAAAGACCTCGCCTTTGCGCTCACAATTCCCGCAGTTACCGTGGAAGTAAGGTTGAACGGATTACCAACGGCCAATACCCATTCCCCGACCTTGGCATTATCTGAATCGCCAAAGGCCAAATACGGCAGGGATTCTTCGGAATTTATTTTCAAAAGCGCTATATCCGAATCCTTATCGGCGCCAACAACCTCTGCCTCGTAGGTCTTTTTGTTGTTCAAGGTGACCTCAAGTTGGCTAGCATTGGCAATCACGTGGTTGTTTGTGACAATAAATCCATCAGGAGAAATGATAACCCCCGATCCTGTTCCTATCTGGGGTCTTTGTTGTCTTTCAAACCCATAGAAAAAGTCCGCCAAATTGTTGGACCCTTTATTGACTGACAAATTTTTGACGTGCACTACAGAATTTACCGTTTTCTCCGCGGCTATGGTAAAGTCAACCTCATTGATTCCAGCTCCTTTTGCGGAAGTGGCCAAAGCGCTTGTGCTCAAAACAGGCATCTCTTGGGAAGCCCCGACAAATTTATAGGTGTCTTTTTCAAAAAATAATTTATATGCTCCTAAAGTAATTGCACCTGCAAATAGAGATACAAAAAACAAACCTGCAATTCTCTTCATAATTCAATACTTTTTTAACATTTGGCTTTAACAAAATTAAATGAATTCGTTGTTGACTTAGTCGGTTTAACTCCCTTTTAACTACAAAAAAATCCCTAAAGAATACGCTATATTTGTTGACTTTAATTTCAACATGAGGATTGAATTTTATAAATATCAGGGCACTGGGAACGACTTTATACTTGTCGACAACCGACGCAATACCTTCCCCAAAAAAGATGCCGATCTCATAGCGAAGTTGTGTGATAGGAGATTTGGCATTGGCGCCGATGGACTTATTTTATTGGAAAACGACAAAATGTCCGATTTTAAGATGATTTATTTCAATGCTGATGGAGGGGAAAGCACGATGTGTGGAAATGGAGGAAGATGTTTAGTGGCATTTGCGAAACATCTGGGTATAATTGGTACGGCTACCTCATTTAGGGCCATTGATGGATTGCACACCGCATACATTGAAGGGAATACCGTACGTCTGAAAATGTCGGACGTGCCCGAAATAAAGGAGAAGGTTTCCTACAGTTTTTTGAACACAGGTTCGCCACATCACGTGCAGTTGGTAAAGAATCTGGATACAATGGATGTAAAGGTCGAAGGAGCGAAACTTCGGTATGGTCTTTACGGCAAATTGGGGAGCAATATCAATTTTGTCTCGCAATCCAATGGTACAACATTCGAAGTACGTACCTACGAAAGGGGCGTGGAAAATGAAACGCTCTCATGCGGCACGGGAGTCACCGCGGTCGCTTTGGCCATGCATAGTCTGGGCAAGACGCAGAGTGATGACATTAAGATAAAAACTAGGGGAGGAGCGTTGAACGTGACATTTGAAATAGAAAATGGGAAGTACCATCACATTTTTTTGACGGGTTCCGCAGCGCAGGTGTTTAAGGGTATATGGGAACAGTGAATTTACAAGGAGAAGCTATTTGTCTTAGGGCTTTAGAGCCCGCAGATTTGGATTTTCTGTACCAATTGGAAAACGATACCTCGATTTGGGAGATAAGTGGTACCACAAAACCATATTCCAAAAAAGTACTGAATTTTTATCTAGAAAATTCCCATCGCGATATTTATGAAGTAAAGCAACTAAGACTCTGCATTTGCGATAAGACCTCAAAATGTATGGGCCTTATCGACTTGTTTGATTTTGACCCCAAAAATGCAAGAGCGGGATTGGGCATTGTGATTGCGAAACAGGAAAATCGAAATCAAGGAATAGGGGCGGAGGCCATTGCACTGTTATGTGATTATGCTTTTTCCACACTCCATTTACATCAGATTTACGCCAATATCCTGGAGGATAATGTGCCCAGTATAAACTTGTTTACGAAATTGGGCTTCGAGACCGTCGGTATCAAAAGAGAATGGATTCGAACCCGTGAAGGATTTAAAAATGAAATCATGTTTCAAAAAATAGCTCCCCATGTACATTAAAAAGATTGTTTGGGCCGTTGCGGTTTTGGGATTGCTCATTTGCGGTTTTGTGGTCTATCAAATATATTCGGCAATTTTTGAACCGAACACGAAGTTCAACAATGAAACAGCGTATCTTTTTATTCCTACCGGAGCCTCGTTCAATGAAGTTTTGGTTCAACTGGAACCCCTGTTAGAGGACCTAAGTACATTTCGGGCGGTAGCAGAGCGAAAAGCTTACCTCAATAATATCAAGGGAGGAAAATATGCCATCAAACAGGGCATGAACAATAATGAAATCATCAATTCGCTTCGGAGTGGGAACATACCCATACGTGTTTCATTCAACAATCAGGAATCTTTGCCCGCTCTTGCCGGTAGAATTGCGGGCCAGTTGGAGGCGGATAGCGTAGAGTTATTGAATTCCTTTAACGCAACAGAGTTTTTAAAGGAAAACAATTTTAACAAAGACACCCAATTGGGGATGTACCTTCCCAACACCTACGAGTTTTTTTGGAATACCTCCGCGGAAGGTTTTCGAGACCGGATGTTGAAAGAATACCATAAATTCTGGAATGCAGAGCGCTTGGAAAAGGCAAATCGCTTGAATCTGTCCCCAGATCAGGTCATTGCTTTGGCTTCCATTGTACAAAAAGAAACGGTCAAGGTGGATGAACGTCCCCGTGTAGCCGGTGTATACTTAAATCGGTTGGAAAAAGGTATTTTGTTACAGGCAGATCCCACGGTGATCTACGCTATAAAAAAGGAAACGGGCAATTATGATACAATTATCAAACGTGTGCTCTACAGAGATTTGGAAATTGACTCCCCCTACAATACTTATAAATACAATGGCATACCACCAGGACCGATAAGTATGCCGGATATCTCCGCAATAACCGCGGTACTCAACCCGGAAAAACACGATTATCTTTTCTTTGTCGCCGATGTCTCCAACTTTGGATACCATAAGTTCGCCGAAACTTTAGCGCAACACAACCGAAATAAGGTGCAATATATCCGTTGGCTAAACGACCAAAAAACCATGCGATAATACCTTTTGGCGTTAATTTTCAACGATTTAACGTTATTTAGGGTGCATTTAAGAAAATCTTAGCAGCTTTACATCCGTTAACAAAAAGTCTCCCCCTATATTTGCCGGCCAAAATAAAATTTTAATGCATGGTGCATTAAAATCATAAATATGTAAATTATGAAAAGATGGATTAGTTTTATTTTGCATCTTGCCATGATTGTCATTTTAACGAGTTTCGGCTCGTACTCGGTAACCAAAAAGGAATACCCCAAAGTTCCGAATGACCTCCGAGTGACTTTAGAAACAGAACCTATTGTTCCTCAAAAATTGGACATAACTGAGGAAATTGCTATTCATCCGCCCTTTTTGGGCAGATCGTACAACGGCTTCAAAGAGGCTTTGGCCTTCAAAGAGTCCCAAGGTAGATACCATGTCACAAACACATTGGGATACCTTGGAAAGTATCAGTTTGGACAAAGTACCTTAAAACTCATGGGTGTGCACAACACCAAAGCATTCTTGAACGATGCTTCGCTTCAGGAAAAGGTGTTTGAAACGAATGTGGCCCGAAACAAATGGATTTTACGACGTGATATCAAACGCTTTAATGGAAAACGTATCCAAGGCGTAGAAATCACAGAGTCGGGCATTGTGGCCGCAGCACATCTTGCAGGTGCCGGAAACGTAAAAAAATACTTGCGCTCTTATGGCAAAAAAGATGTTGCCGATGCGTATGGAACCACAATTTCGCAGTACATCCGAAAATTTGGTGGCTACGATATTTCCAGTATTCCGCAAAAAAGAAACGCTAAGGTATAATTATCAAGAAGACTACAATAAGTGCCCGGGATGGTTTTGCGATTCCGGGTTTTTTATGCTTGAATGATAAAAATAGTGGGCCTTTTGTTCAAATCCAGCTCCATTTCATCCCACTCATGCACAATCTTCGTCTGAATGGACTCAGTAGGTAAGGTAATATCTGTCGCTATGCAGAGACGGGTCTCCTTTTGGAGCGTTTTGGTCAGTTCTTTCAATATTTTATCGTTTCGGTAGGGAGTTTCCATAAAAATCTGGGATTGTCCGGTCTCTCTTGAAATTCGCTCTAGCCGCTTCATCATGGCCTTTCGTTCGGATAATTCAATAGGGAGATAACCGTTAAAAGCAAAATTCTGGCCGTTCATACCACTGGACATCATGGCCATTAAAATGGAGGAAGGTCCTACCAATGGAACCACCTGGATTCTTTTTTCATGGGCTACGCGGACCACTTCGGCACCAGGGTCGGCAATACCAGGACACCCTGCTTCGGAAAGCAACCCAATATCGTCCCCATGGATGCAGGGGTCTAGATATGAAGGTATAATGGAGGGGTCTGTATATTTGTTCAAAGTCTCGATATGAATTTCAGGTTGTGGCTTGCTGGGACTCACTTTTTTTATGAACCGACGTGCCGTCTTTTCATTTTCAACAATGTAATGGTCAATGTTCTCAATGGTCCTCTTGATGGAAATGGGCATTACTTCCAAAGGAGCGTTATCGCCCAAGGTAGTGGGAATAAGATATACTTTTCCTGCGACCAAGCTGGGTCTTGGTTTAGCGCTTTCCATTATCACCCATGTTTTTTGCAATGGCCTCACAAGCAGCATCAATACGCTGGAACACTTTTTCAAAACTATCTGCACCCCCATAATAGGGATCAGGTACCTCTTCGCTATTCGTTCCCAATACATCTAACAATAACTTCACTTTTTGGGCGTCTTCCGGGGAAGTGGCCAAATCGAGCAAATCTGAAAGATTTTTCTGGTCCATCACATAGATGTAGTCAAACCTCTCAAAATCCAAGGGTGAAAACCTTCTACATCTTTGGTTGCTAATATCCAGTCCATGGGACCGGGCCACGGCAATGGACCTAGGGTCCGGGGGTCGGCCTACATGATATCCTGCGGTCCCGGCAGAGTCGACCCAAACCTTTTCTGGGTCTACTTTTGAGGCTAAAATACCTTCTGCTAATGGCGACCGGCAGATGTTTCCGAGGCAGACCATTAAAACATTGGTTTTCATGCTGAACAAGAAAGATTAAGAAAATTTTTTGTTCAGGTCCTCAATATATTTCCTGAACTGCTTGTCGGTTTCAGCCAAATTGTCCACGGTTTTACAAGCGTGCAATACCGTGGCATGGTCCCTTTTTCCAATTTGGGAACCGATACTGGCCAAAGAGGCCTTGGTAAATTTTTTGGCAAAGAACATGGCCAATTGCCTAGCCTGGACAATATGGCGTTTACGGGTCTTGGACTGCAGTGTGGCCACATCCATTTCGAAATAGTCTGAAACCACTTTTTGGATGTAATCAATAGAAACTTCGCGTTTGGTGTTCTTCACAAACTTCTCCACTACCTGCTGTGCCAATTCCAGAGTAACTTCGCGCTTATTGAAGGAAGATTGGGCAATCAACGATATGACGGCTCCTTCAAGTTCACGGATGTTGGTTTTGATGTTTTTGGCCACATGATCAATGATATCTTCTGGCATCTCAACCCCATCGCGGTAGAGTTTGTTCCTGAGTATGGAAACCCGGGTCTCATAATCTGGACTCTGCAATTCAGCGGAAAGCCCCCACTTGAATCGAGACAACAAGCGCTGTTCAATGTCCTGCATGTCCACCGGAGCTTTGTCCGAAGTTAAAATAACCTGCTTCCCGTTTTGGTGTAAATGGTTGAAAATATGAAAAAAGACATCCTGGGTGCCCGATTTTCCGGAAAGGAATTGGACGTCATCAATGATCAACACATCTATCAGTTGGTAGAAATGGATGAAATCGTTTCGGGTATTCTTTTTTACCGACTCAATATACTGCTGGGTAAATTTTTCCGCAGAAATATAGAGCACGGTCTTTTCCGGATATTTGTCTTTTATTTCCACCCCTATGGCATGCGCCAAATGGGTCTTTCCCAGACCGACCCCACCAAAAACCAACAAGGGATTGAACGAAGTGCCTCCGGGTTTGTTGGCCACTGCCATGCCTGCGGACCGGGCCAAACGATTGGAATCCCCTTCCAAGAAATTATCAAAGTTATACCCGGGATTCAACTGGGATTCTATCTTGATGTTCCGTATGCCTGGAATAACGAACGGGTTTTTCAACTCCGGACTTTTGGAGGTAATGGGAACATCCAATTCCTGTGGCGCCATGGCCGTTCTGTTGGAACTTGGAATTTGTTCTGTAAAAGGTTCTTTGTTGCCATACTTGTTCTCCATCTTGATGATGTAAATAAGTTTGGCATTTTTTCCCAGCTCTTTGGTGAGCGCTACCTTTAAGAGTTTCACATAGTGTTCCTCAAGCCACTCATAAAAAAATTTACTGGGCACTTGAATGCTCAGCGCTTTGTCTGTTAACTTGATAGGCTTAATGGGTTCAAACCACGTTTTGAATGCCTGCGGTTGGATATTATCCTGGATAAAAGCCAAACAATTGTTCCATACGGAATTTGCAGTAACACTCATAAAAGTTTTTCCTTGTTGTTGGTTAGCTATAATTTCTTTTGCTAAGAACTCCTAGGGTTTGGTAGAGCTCGTTGGATGCGACAAATATGTGAACAAACTTTTTAAAAAAAAAATCAAATTCCAGTTGAATGTGTTGTTTTTTTTTCGCATGTTTCCTCAATGTTAACCAAGTCTTTAAATATAAAATTTTTCGCTTAATATATGCGATTAAATTCATTTTCTTTTCGGGTACGCTATGGCGAAACAGACCAGATGGGTGTGGTCTACCACGGCAATTATGCACAATACTTTGAGATGGGACGGACCGAATGGCTGCGAGCCTTGGGCCTCACTTATAAGGGTATGGAAGAAAATGGAATCATATTACCTGTAATTTCCTTACAAGCCCAATATAAAAAATCCGCTTACTACGATGAGCTTCTCACCATCAAGACCAGTTTAGTAAAAACACCGACGGTAAAAATTTCCTTTGATTACGAAATCTACAATGAGAAAAAGGAACTTTTGGTGACCGCCAATACCGTATTGGCCTTTATGGATGCCCATCATCAAAAACCCATAAAATGTCCAGATTATATTCTTGAAAAAATTCAGTCTGAGCATTGACGTTATATACTCCATTTGCTTCTCAATTTGCCCTATTTAGTGCCATCCGTCAAAACGAAAGACCCTAGAACATAAAGTAGAATTCTCTTCTTCCAGGGCTTTTTCCCACTCACCTTCCATATCCCCATGGTCCATAACCTAAGTGAAGTACCAAAAATCAGAAACCAGAACCCCTTTCCCCTTTTTACCTTAAACTACGGTCCGTAGCCTTGGCGATGGACCGTAAACCCAAAACCCCCATCCGTCAAATGAAAGCCCTTATTGGTCAAACGCCTAATCAAGGAATCACATACTATTCCTTTCTTCGAGGAATCAATTTGAAAAATTATTGCATTATGACAAATAAAGGAATTTTAAAACTACCTATACTTTTTATCCTCTTGTTAGCGCTGATCGCTTCGTGTGGGAAAGATGACACTCCAACCGATGATACACCAGTTTCCGAAACCCCTACGGATGATGACCCTGGAGATGATGATTCTGACGACGACGATACCGGTGCAAATACCCCGCCGATTGTAGATGATGCAGAATTTTCCGTAGACGAAAACCTTGCCCCTGGTAGCCTTATCGGAGAAATAGTTGCCGAAGATGCCGAACAAACGGTACTGACCTATGCTATAGAGGCGGGTGACGATGCTTCTTTATTTGATGTGGACGATGAGGGAAACCTTACTTTGGCCGCTGACCAAAATTTGGATTACGAATCCGCTACAAGTCATCATATTACAGTGGTTGTGGGAGATGGAAGCGTTTCGGTCAAGGGGGACGTGACCATCAATGTCAATGATATAAACGAAGCCCCTCAGCTCTTGACCGATGTCTCCACGATTCAAGTGGTTGAAAGTATTGACGACACAGCGGTCATTGTAGATTTGGATGCCACGGACCCAGAAGATGATAAGTTCTTCTTTGCGCTGCAAGAAGACCTTTCTGGCTTGTTTCAGCTAAATGAAGAAGGTGTCTTGGGCCTTTCCAAAGGACAAACGCTGAATTTTGATGACCAACCCAGCCATACGCTTACCATCAGCATTACCGATACGGCCGAAAACCAGACCACCGTACAATTTACCATTACCGTGCTCGAGGTAGTTCCCCTGAAAGATGACCCTGCCTCCTTTGTCACTACCTGGGTGGTGGGTGGTAACCAGACTTTGACCATAGGCACCAACGAAGCTTATACTTATAATTACCAAATTGATTGGGGCGATGATACGGTAGAGGTCATTAACACCAACGACCCACCATCCCATACCTATACCCAATCTGGAGAATATGCCGTGGCCATAAAGGGCCAGTTCCCCGCTATTTTTATGAACAACGAAGCCGTGGTAAAAGAGGACCGGGATGCTCTTAAATCCATCGATAATTGGGGGACCCATAATTGGCTGTCCATGCATCAGGCTTTTTACTTCTGTACCAAAATGCAAGAATGCAATGCCCTGGATGCCCCGGTATTGGATCAGGTCACGGATATGTCAGAAATGTTTGCTAACTGTTTGGTATTCGAAGAAGGAGATATTTGTAATTGGAACGTATCTGCCATAACGGATATGTCCGAAATGTTAATAAACACGCCATATA
>NZ_CAKZYF010000109.1 GCF_937884665.1 uncultured Allomuricauda sp.
CCTTCGTACACATAGTTGCCCGCATAGTCCGTGGTGGTGCCGTTGCTGTTGCTCTTCCTCAGTTTGGTGCCGTCGGCGGCGTACACGAAGTCCAGGACACCCGCATTGCTGCCCGTTACCGTTACCTCGGTCGGCATGTTCAGGTGGTTGTACTCCACGTCCGTGATCTTCTTGTTGTCGTCACGGACCATGTTGCCATTGGCGTCGAACTGGTACTCGGTGGCGTTCTCCGCGCCCTCTATGAAGCCCGTCACGGCACTGGCGGCAGTTGCATCGTCTATCGACTTGAGTTGGTTCCCCTCGTACTGGTAGGTCAGGTCGTCCATCAGCCCGAAGGTCGTGGCGTTCACATCACGGTGGCCGTTCCGTGTAAGCCTTGTGATGTTGCCCATCTTGTCGTACTGCACCAGTCCCAGGTTATAATTGGAACTGGAAGCAGTGGCCCCCGTTATCCGGTTCAGTGCGTCATAATCGTACAGATAGGAACGCTGCACATTGTCGCTCGCCGTCTTCCAAATGGCCTCGGTGATGTTCTGGTTGTACCGTGCCTTGGCTGGATTCGAGGGGTCATTGTAGTTGATCCCAAAGGCAAAAAGGTCAACGTGTTTTTGGCGGCCCACTCCTTTTTTTATGGCCGCTTTCTTCTAAAAATGTAAAAGAACGTGGCACTAAGATAGCCCATATTATGGCATTGTGGGGCCATATCGTTATGATACCGATGTGTACTTGCGTGTACACATTTCTTTTTGTTTCACAGTGATTTAAGTATAAAATATGGGCATAAAGTCTACAAGATGTCTACATATGTGTACACATTTTAAAAGTTAATTGTTTGTTTTTCAGTTGTTTATGTATCCCCACGGTACCTTGGTACGGTCCCTGCTTGCTATATGCCCATATCGGGTCTTAGAACGGGGTGAAGGGGGTTTTGTTTACATAAACATGGCTTGCTAAATGGGTTCGGGATAATTAAAATATTACTTTTATCCACCTTGCAAACGACGGCACCTTTCATTCTCCCGTACAACGTTTTTAAAGATGGCTAACGTGGCTGGATACAGCGCAAGGGCGTTCGCCAGCTTTAAAAATGATAGGCACAGTGCCGATTGAACGCCGCGACCGAGTAAGTAAAGGAACACTGATCTTAAGTCCGTGTGTCCATGTATTCTACTTGGTCGTCTACTTTTTTGCAAGTTAAACCTATGTTTATCAGACTGTTGCGATTTTGTGTCTACTCTCAGTAGTAAAAACGTCTACTTTTTTTGGTATCGGCAGACTCGATCTTGACCGTAAATACTGGTGGTTCAAGAGGTTTGGTAGATTAACGTATCGGGGCTTCCCCGATTCCATCTCGCTGTACCTGTACCTTTGTGGCCACAAGCGCACATCTCGAAGTAACTGTTTTTTGATTTTCGACTAATCCAAGTCCATCCTTTGTTGATTGCTGTCCTGTTTGGACTTATGTTCAATGACCTGTTCTATCACATAACTGTTTTGGTCAACGATATACGTTTGCAGTTCATCATCAAACTCCCTTTTTCTTGACAACATTACCTTTAATGAATCTCCTTTTCTAAAGGCTTCATTTTTGAGATTTGCAATGAAGTTTTGGTCTTTAATTACCGCTTTGATAGGGTAGCCCCTAAATATAAAAGCCCATTTTGCATGGCCTTCAAAGTGAACTGTTTTGACTATAAGAACGGCTTCGTCGGTTAAAATATCCGTTTGGGGTGCATCAATGAAAAAGGTCTCTTCCGATTCTGGTATTTCGATGTACTTGTTAAAATCTTTCCTTGGAATACTCACTATCTGTTTTTCGTCTTTCTCTACTTTTAAGTCAGTTATATTGTCATCATTATTTATAACTACAAAAGTCTGGTTAATTCGTTGTTTGGCCCCAGTATTCTGATAGATATTATATACATTTTTTGGCACTTCTTTTTCTTCGATTTGGTTCTCTTTAAGTATTTCTTTTACCTCTTTCTCTGTTATTTCTTCATCAGTTTTGGTCAACCAGACAAGCAATAAGCCCGAGAGAGTAGTTGCAACTATATTGCCCAAAGTGGCTAAGATCTCTTTCTCGTACTTTGGTTTGATTTTTATTTTGAAGCTGCCGTTTTCTGGTGGAGATACTTCAACTATTAGATCTTCTTTATCATATCCCAAGTTTTCGTTTATTTGGTACAGAAGTTCCTTATAGTTCGCTAGGAACTCTGTCAAAGTATTTACTTTGATATTCCCTTCTCCACCAAATTTGATTGTTAGTTCGTTCGTATGGGTATTTTCCATCCGATAAATGTAGGATTTAATTCCAAAAGCGTTGGCATTGCGGCTATTTTACATAGCGTTATTATGCGCCACGGGTGGTAGCATAATGCAACGTTATGTAAACATAGCTTGGGCGGCGGGGTGGACAGCGGAAGGGCAAAAAGGACAGAGGGGGCCGTGAGGCCACGAACGGTGTGGACTTTTTGTACTGGGGGTCACTTCTTGTAACCGATCTTGTTCCTTGGCTTGGGGTTATCCTTTTTCTCGATAAGCTCGTCCAGATAGTCGAACACCAGTTCGATGTTCTTGCTCTGGTTGGAGAGTTTCTTCTTGATATGTTCTATTTCAAGTTTTAGGTTCGTGTTGTCGGCCAACGCTTCCCGCATCTGTACGAACACCTCGATTATCCTGATACTCATTTGGGTCGCCCTTTCCCCGGTAAGTACGTTGGCAAGCTGTAGTATTCCATGTTCTGTAAATACGTAGGGCAAAGAGCCTCCAAGGTGTTTTTTGGAAGGTATCGCATTTTGCGATACCATAAGGTCGGTTTCCGCTTCCGTCAACCTGAACATAAAATGCTCGGGGAACTTTTGGATGTTCCTCTTTACCTGTTCCCGTAACCGTATGTTCTTTACATCATAGAGTTCGGCCAGGTCCCTGTCCAACATTACGGTCTTTCCCCTGACCAGATAGATTTTATTGGTTATTACCTCGTTCGGTATTATGCTTTTTTCACTCATGGTCTCAATTGGTTTTCAAAGATAACATCTTGACATCACAATTTGTGATATCAGGTTTGGCCCATCGGATGGAAGTTCTCCACGATGTCATGTAGGCCTTCCAAGTCGTCCTGAACATAGTTTTCTGTGGAGCTGATGTGTTTATGGCCCGCCATATATTGTACCTCCCTTAGGTCATGGCGTTCCAACCAATCTACAATAACGGATGCCCGCAGTTGCTTCGCACTACGAACCTTTTGGTTGTACGCTTTCAACTTTTTTATAAGGATTCCCACTAGGGTGAACTGCTCCCCATAGGGAAAGAGCTGGTCATGGTGCACGGGTCGTTTGACCTTTCTTATCAGCATAGGCCTTGCCGTTTCCACATATTCCCTGAGCTCCCTTATCTGCCAAGGCCTCAGTTGCAGCTCACGGGCATTGCTGCGCCTTCGCATCGGAACATAGAGCCTGCCCTTTTCCAGTTTCAGGTGCTCCAACCGAAGCCCCCTAAAGTCCTTGGTGTCCAGCCCTTGATGGACCAACAGCCCCACCACAACACGGTCACGTACGGCCGCCATCCTATTGTACAAGGTCGCATTCGTGGGCAGGTCCGTCCCAAAGCTGTGGTACAGGTCCTCAAGCTCATAGGTCGTAAGCAGTTCATAGTCCCTATGGGGCTTCTCGCCCCTTATGATGGTCTTTTCGATGGGGCTTTCCATGCGGTGGCCCTCCAGGGTAAGATGGCCGAAGTAGTTGCGCAAGTGGGCCAGTTTATGGTTGATGGTCTTTATCGTATTGCCCCGCTGTTTCAGGTGGGTTATATATTTCAGGCAGGTCTGGTAGTCCACTTTAAGGGGTGTGGTTCCCTGCTCTTTGCACCAGTCCGTGAAGTGTACGGCCTCTTTCGTTTTCGTGATGATGGTCTTCGGGCTATGGCCCAGCCTTGCAAGATAACGCTCATAATCCCCCATGCTCCTTTTCCTTTAATAGATGGGTGTATATCTGTGTGCTTGTCAGACTGTCATGGCCAAGGAAGGTCTTGATGTTCTTTATGGGAACGCCCCTTTGCAAGAGGTGGGTGGCTATACTGTGGCGCAGGATATGCGGGGATATGTCCTTTTCGATGATGTCCCTGTCACCCGTGGCGTTTGCGATGCGCTTCACATCGTTCAGCACGGTCACCCCGCGCACCCTACAGCCCTTGGTGCTTATGAACAGGGCACCCGTGCCACTGGCATTGTAAAATTGTGGACGGGCCTCGTAAATGTAATCTTCCATTGACCGCAGGGCATGGCCGTTGAAGGGTACGTACCGCTCTTTATAGTTCTTCCCTTTCCGTACATGGATGCGCTGGCGTTCGAAGAGGACGTCGCTCGTTTCGAGCTGTACCGTTTCGTTACGGCGAAGGCCACAACTGTACAGGCAGGTCAGCAGTGCCCTGTCCCGAAGCCTTAGCCGCTGCCAGTGGTGGCTGTCCTCTTCGGTGACCGCAAAGAGCGTTCTGGCCTGATCCTGGGTAAGGACGTTGCGCCGTCTATTCATATCGGTCTCCTCGTTCCTTAAGTGGATGCGCAAGGGGCTGGCAGCCTTATGGGCAATTTGGTACTCCCTCAGTTTGCGGAGTGCCGATTGGTGCTTGTTCAGGTAACGGTTGCCAAGGCCACCTGCCTTTCGCTGGTTGGGCCTTGTTTTAAGATGTTGGTAATAGGCATTGATGTGTTTTGGGTTCACGTGCTCCAAGTGATGGAGGCCCTCGCCCTCCAACCAGTGGAAGAACTCCCGTAGCTTGATGGGCATCCCGTAAACGCTCCTTTCGGTATGGCCGAGTATGTCCAGCCACTCGGCAAAGGACAGCAGCAGTGCCCTATAGGTCGGGTTTTGCAACGGTAGTTTTTTCATATGTCGGTCACGTTTTTTGTGTTCGGTGGCGAAGTGGGCTTAACTAACTGGCCCTCTTTTGTTTGACCTCGCCATTTTGTGGGTGGCGGGGCAATGGCGTACCGGCGAGGTCGATTTTCGCAAGACATTCGTTGAGCGCACCGTCTATTTGATCCCTAAGGCCCGTGTACTCGTTGGTGTCGATGATCTCATAATGGTGCAACTGGCCCTTTTTGCCCTTGGTCTTCCGTATATATCCTTCTGCCAATAGCTGCCCGTTGTACCTTCTCAGGGTGGTCTCCTTTACCCGAAGGTTACGACGGATCTCGGAACTGGTGAAGCTCTTGCTGGCGTTCTTTTTTAAATACCCTTTAAGGGTTTCCAAGTGGTTTCGGCATGCCCCTGTTAGCGTATCGCTCTTGCGAAGCAGCACATCGGTGATAAGTTCATTGGCCGCCCTTATATCCTTGATGGTCGTCTCCACATATTCCTCTCCCGTAACTTCATCGTACTTTTTTTGTCTTTGGTGTTGGCAATAGAAGGTGACCGCCTCAATGAGCTGTAGGTAGTGGCTGTTGGTCCTTCGCGGTTTGAACACGCTCTGGGGCAGCTCCAGGTACATGGCATAGGGATTGATCACCTTGATGGGTTTTAGGACCCGCTGTACATTGCGCAAGGTTTCCGCTGCTCCGTGTTGTTCATCCTCGTTTACCTGTCCAGCCGATACCAACCGCTGGTAGTTCATGATGCGCTGGTCCTGCTGCGCTGATTCATCGATATAGAGAAGGAAGCTACGGTTGCTGTTGTCCTCGTAGATACTTTCCTGTGTGGTACAACCTGCAACCGATACAGGTCCTTCCACGGTCAGGTGTATCGTCTTGGTCGTGCCCTTGGCATCCTTGTGCACAACGGTCTTTGTTATCCGTTTTTTGGACTGTAGCTCCCGAAGCGGATAGAGCACGGACTCGGCCCCGTCCAAGTCCTCTATCAGTATCAGCTTGTGCTGTAGTTCCGTGCGGTTGAAGTAGTAGAAGGCATTTGCGGACAGTACCGTTATTTCGACCTTGTCCTCCTCTGGCACAAGTTCGGCCACCTTGGACTGTAGGTGTGTCTTGCCCGCACCACTGCTGCCAAGACTTATACAGTGAAGTGGGTTGTTCGTTTTGCGTGAAGTGAATATCAGGTACATGAGCAGTCTGTTGGTGTGCTCACCTATCACACCTGATCTGCCTATCAGTTCGTTGGTCCTTTCCAACAGGCTCTTTTTCTTTAAAAATGTCTCTGCGGCCCGTAGTTCACTGGCGGTCATTTCCTTTCGATAGGGCAGGTTGGCCTGCTGCTCCCGTTCCAATAAAAGGAAGCGGTGGATTTCAAGTTCCCTTGTCAGTTCCTGTAAGGTGCGCCGCACTATGGTCGTGCCCAGCTCCAAGCGTTCCGATACCTTTCTTGTGAACTTTTCCATCTGGTTGTCGTTGTACAGGTCGATGCCGTGCCTGATGATGTCATGGGATTTCGACTGTTGCAATGATAGGGTTACCCTTAGGGTCTCCAACTTGGTGGTCTTCATCCCGCCAAGGACATGGATATGCAAGTGCTGAGCCTTATAGGTATAATTGTTTGGATTGGAGGTGTCCAGACTGTTCATAAATTTTTCACTATGTAACTATTGGATACAAATATATCCTTTATTTACAATCAGGTCAAAACTATCAGGGACATATTTCACTTTTAATTACCTATTTTTGCCCTGTAACGTCATTTTTATTGGCATTTGTACCTATTCGGAACATTATGAACACAGGTAAGATAATAGAGGAACTGCGCAAGAAGCACAATTGGTCGCAGGGCGAACTGGCCGAGAAGACCAACGTTTCACGTGTGATGGTCGGCAAGTATGAACGTGGTGAGGCCATACCCTCCATCGAGGCGGCCAAGAGCATTGCCGATGCCTTTGGTGTATCGCTCGACTATCTTGTGGGAGAGGGCATCAACGCTTCCTTTGACAAGAAGACCGTGAAGCGGCTACAGGACATCCAGAACCTTGACAATGAGACGCAGGCCATGCTTTTCCGTCTTATCGACACCGTACTGCGTGACACCAAAGCCAAAAAAGCATATTCATGAGGTATGGTTTTTTATTTCTTATCCTGATTGGCTTCTTTGCCAAGTCAACACAACCCAAAGTGTGTGAAAAATTTAGAACAGGTAGTTTCAAGCATATTGGTGTGGATGGGATAAACACCCTTATAGAAAGGAATGATACAATTCAAATTGAAACAAACCCTGATAAAGGATCAAAGTTGATCGCATCTATCAACTGGCTCTCTGACTGTCAATATCGGTTGACCTATATTGATGTCAATGTCCCAGATTATAAATTCCTTATAGGTACGAGCTTTAATGTCGATATAGTACCAATATCAAAAAACACCTATAAGTATACGGCTTATGATGACTCTTATAAAATAGAAGGTGAAATTCTAAAAATAAATTAAGGGCCACTGATGTGTGTGACCCCATTATTTATGTCCAATAAACCATCATTTCGACTTTTAGGCTGCTAAAATTTCAATCGAAGGCTTTAAAAATTAAGTAAATACCAATCATAATAAGTATGATTACTACAGTCCAATAAGATGCATTCATTTCGCCTGTAACCACATCATGGTCATCTTCTTTTTTAAAAAGTTTCTTGTTGTTATTTCTCAAAAATATTATGAGTATCGTAATAAAAATCAGCGATACCCCTGAAGCAAAAGAGTATTCTTCAAAAAATGTTTCGATTTTATTCATCTTTAGAATCGTCTACTGTTTGATCTATGGTCTTTTTCGTTCCTTTTATGGATAAAACAGCACTGCTTTGGTGAACTGCTTTTTCCATAGCTGTAAGTATTGTACCACTCGATTTTTGGATTTGTTTGACTATCAGCTTTCCAGTTCCTGCCGTTCCTACGGTCAATAAAGCCTCACCTGTTTCGGTTAGAGCTCCGGAAACATTGCCATCCGACAAGTGGATTCCAGCTTTCACGATTTTTGCACCTCCGGATACAATTGCTGATCCTTCAGCTAAAGGTCCTGTTACAGGAGCCGCAGTCCCTCCTGAGACTATTGTTGCTGTATGGGATGCTAAAGCCGTAGTTTCTGCAGCTTTATCTACATCGTCAGCAGCTTCAAAAACTTCCTGTTTATTCGGTATTGCATTGTCAATTTGAGCTGCCCCATCCAGTACCGTCTCTTTATTGGTATCAGCAATTGGAGTCTGACCATTAGACTCCCTAAAATTGTTCTCAGCTTTTCTAACAGCCATATTTCCACTGGTTGCATCGTTGAGCATATTACCACCTCCTGTAACCACTTTACTGGCTCCTTCCACTGCCTGACCGATTCTAGCGGCTGCTTTCATAGCCCAATATTCAGCTTCTTTACCCTCAAGCTCGGTACCCACTCCCAATTTGTTCTCCTGGAAGGCATAGGTCGAGTTGTACATAAATTTCTCTGCGAGCGGGTCAACCTGCCAGAACCTTCCCGTTGCCGGGTCGCTCATACGGTACCGCCACTCATGGACATTCAGCCCAAGGTCTTCGGTAAACTCCTGCGACTGATAGGTCTTCAGATTGTTCTTGACACCGTACGATGCAAAGTTATACCCTTTGTGCTCCATACCAAATGGATAGTAGTTCTGCTCCCTGCGTATCTCGGTGGAAGGGTCTAAAGAAACATTCACGTTGTCATCGGCATAGGTGATACGGGTAT
>NZ_CAKZYF010000110.1 GCF_937884665.1 uncultured Allomuricauda sp.
AGGGCTTGAACTGGATAGCGTGGGTGAGGATGGGGCTTGGGTATCTCCCCCGTTGCCGCCCTGTATCAATTGCAGTATAGTCGGTTCTTGTCCATTGACCTCGTACACCGTGGGATCCCAATAGTATTGAAAATCGGACGTGTTGGTATCCTGATATAAAAAACTACGATGCCTTACGGAGTAGGCGTCCGACGTAAACTTAAAGTCTATCAAGGCGCTTATCTCATTTCCCGATGTATCGTAAATACGTCCTTTATGGACCGTGGACGGATCTCCACTAGCGTGCACGAAGCCGACCAAAAGGTACCATTGGTCCAATTGGGGAAGGTCCGATGAAAAAAAATAAGCATTGTTTACAACCGTACCGTTCAGTCTTAAGGTAGCGTAACCACTGCTCTGTTGGTCTGCAAAAAGTCCAAAATGCGTTGTGCCCGTATTGGAATTGGTCTTTTTTATCCAAATGGAGAACCTATATTCCTTGGTATGGTCAACAGCGACAAAGGAATTGGTTTTCCAGCCACCATCGTAACCGCTGGACCCATTGGGCACACTTTTCCATAAAAGAACAGAAGTGCCTTGGGGGCCAATTCCCATCTCCCTAACATTCTCATCAACCGTCCCTTGTATTGAAAACCCAGGAGCAGCACCGCTACCTATGGTCCATGTTGAAGAATCAATCAAATTGTTCTGGGCCATTGAAAAAAGCGGTAGGCCCAAGAAAAAAAATACTACTTTCTTCATTTGTTCTTGCTTAGGATTTCAATCTCTTTTCGTTGTTTCTTTATCTGCTTTTTTAGTTCAATGACATACAGCGTCAGTTCCTCGACTTTTTCCAATAGCAAACGGTCCATTTTCCCAAGTTCCATACCTTGTAGTTCCACTTCTTTTGCGGAAGGCATATTGGGCAGATGCCCGTTTTCGTTTATGTACCGTTGAATTTCTTTGAGCGTGGGCAAATCATAATCCTCTTCAAAGACATAGTCCGGCCAGTTCTCCTGGTCCACGCGTACCTCCCGTGTCCGTATCTTGCCCTCAACGGCCATTTGGTAGCCCGAGGGGACCGTGCTCCGGCCTATGGCTACCTCGCCTGCGTAGCTGGCCACCGCATTGTTCTCCGACCAGACCGAACCTCCACCGCCATTGTTTCCGTTCCCTGAACCGGCATCGGTCGTGATGCTGATGCTGTTGCTGTCCACGCTTTCGTTACCCGCGGCGTCAAGCGCCCTTAGCTTGAACTGGTAGGTGGTGGACGCCGATAGGCCCGTGACCTGATAGTTGGTGACATTGCCCAAAGTGGCCTCAAGAGCGTTGTCCTTGAAGACTTTGTATCCGGTGACCCCCACATTGTCCGTGGCACCAGACCAGGAAAGGTCTATTGTTGTATCTGTTTTTCCAGAATTTGCAAGACTTGGCGCCGTAGGGGATTGCGTATCAGAACCAGGATTGGAGGGTAGATACTGTATTAAGCACGCTTTTGTGGAGGTTGCTGAATCATTTACCGAAGTGGATATACCGCCCCTTGCCCGTATATGTGGGCTTATCAAATCGTGTATTCCATCGCTGTATAGCTCAAGAAGCAACCTGGTGGCAAGTATAGGTGTTTGTGTTGTACCGCCCCATTGATAAATACCGCTATCTATCCATCCTCCAGTTCCAGAATCCAGGGTAGTCCAAGTAGTCCCGTCAAAATAGCTTATCGCCCATGAGGTATTCGGCTGCGGCTGGTTGGAATACGTACCCCCAAAGGTGATATAGTTGATGTTTTTGGGGGAAGTCCATTCTACTTGCCAGTTCATACCATTGCCTCTTGATGCGAGTCCTAGGTTTTGGGCGAACGCCACCCCATGTTCATTGAACTGGGTGATGATGTGATACGCGTTCGTGGATGGGTCATACAGTACTTCTCCAGGAACGCCTCGACCTCCTGAAACGTTACTTGTTATTGTCGCGTCAGAAAGAAGCGCAATGTTTGTGTTAGAATCCGGGGAATTTTGGGATATTGCGAGCATGGGAAGGTTCGCAAGTATGAGCAAAACAAGTTTTTTCATCATTTTTGATTTTTGTCTATTTGGTTGTTTTCTATATACTGAAACAGTTTTTTGATTTGTCTATCCTGTTGAATGATATGCAAAGTCAACTCTTCAATCTTTCGCACTAGAAGTCTATCCATTTCTCCTAGCTCAATCCCATTTTGATTTATCTCTGTTGCGGATGGGATATTGGGCAAGTGCCCTTTTTCATTGATATGTTTCTGGATTTCTTCTATAGAGAGGAGGTCATAACCGTCCTTAAAAACATAATCGGGCCAGTTCTCCTGGTCCACGCGTACCTCCCGTGTCCGTATCTTGCCCTCAACGGCCATTTGGTAGCCCGAGGGGACCGTGCTCCGGCCTATGGCTACCTCGCCTGCGTAGCTGGCCACCGCATTGTTCTCCGACCAGACCGAACCTCCACCGCCATTGTTTCCGTTCCCTGAACCGGCATCGGTCGTGATGCTGATGCTGTTGCTGTCCACGCTTTCGTTACCCGCGGCGTCAAGCGCCCTTAGCTTGAACTGGTAGGTGGTGGACGCCGATAGGCCCGTGACCTGATAGTTGGTGACATTGCCCAAAGTGGCCTCAAGAGCGTTGTCCTTGAAGACTTTGTATCCGGTGACCCCCACATTGTCCGTGGCACCAGACCAGGAAAGGTCCACGGTGTTTTCCGTAGGGCTTGAACTGGATAGCGTGGGTGAGGATGGGGCTTGGGTATCTCCCCCGTTGAGTGGTGTAATGGAAACATGGTCGATATAGACCACGTCACCCGTGATAGCTGGGGTACCAGTGTAAACGTTGACATTCATGCTGCTGCCGGAAGCTTCAACGATTCCCGAATATTCAGTCCAATTGGTACTGGTTATCGAAATTGTTTGATTTTGAACAGCACCTGTTAGATAAATTCTTGGATTATTCGAACTAACACTTTTCGCATAGACCTTTACCAAATATTGCTCATTTGGTGTTGTGCTGTATCCATAACCCCTGTAGTTCCAACTATCCGAAGGGGCCTCTAATTTTAGGCTATAGCTTCCTGAATAGAACTCATTGTTTACCGCGGTTATGGTGGCGCTGCCTCCCCATCCCGTGGTCGAATTTGATTCATTGTTGATGCTGGCGGCATTGCTGTGTGTATGAAGCTCCTGGGCGTAAGTTGCAGGGCACGTCAAAAGGGTGGCCATGAAAAGGACCAACGAAAAAGGATTTTTCATCTTCTTGGATTTTAAAAATGCTGGGAATTCGAATAGTGGTGATAAGCCAAAGAAAGGCCCAATGAGATTGTTTGGATTCATCGAGAACTGCGTACTGGTTTGGTTGAAAAATCTTCATTTTCCACGCAGTGTTCTCACATACCGAACCGCAATATGCCAAAAATATTATAAAGACCTACAAAAATTTCGATGAATTGTTACAGAAATTTATGATAGCATAAAAAGTATAAACGTTTACCTCATACAGATTTACTTTCACAACAAATATTATTTTATGTTGTGTATTTGTAAGTTATTAGATTTTTGTACGTAAACCAATAACTTAACCATGGACACTGACAAACTGCTCCAAAAAAGAATACCTGCATTGAACCTTCAAGAAACCTTGATAGTTCTTGCCATTATCGGAATACTCCTCCTTTTGGCCCTACCCAATCTCATGCCCTTGATATCCAAGGCGAAGAGCATTGAAGCGCAAACCCAACTCAAGGCCATATACAATTCCCAAACGACACATCGGTATATGTACAGCAAGTTTACCACCAACATGGAAGAACTTGATTTTGTGGCTCCTAAAACCGTAAAGCAAAATGGAACTGCCAACTATGTATATGAAATTGTATCCGCCAGTGATGCTTCCTTTAAAGCTCGTGCCGAAGCAGTCACGGACTTTGATGGGGACGGTACCCTCAATGTATGGGAGATTGATGAAAACGGAAATCCTAAACAAATTATAAAGGACTAATGTTTCTTGTTACCACTTTAATCTTAGTGTGTTTCGGAATTATAGCTTATCAGGATTTTAAGGATAGGGCTGTACTCTGGACCTTATTTCCTTTACTGGGCATATTTCTTGTTACAGGACATCTGCTGAATCTATCCGTAGAGGAGGTGGCTATTTTCAGTGCACTGAACTTGACAATCGTAGGGCTTATCCTTTCCATATCATGGCTTTATACCATCTGGGTGATGAAAATCCCCTTTTTAAATGCTGCTTTTGGTCTGGGCGATATGTTGTTCTTTTTTGCTTTTGCCTTGGGATTTCCTACCGTCACGTTCCTAGTCCTGTTCGTGTCTTCTTTACTTTTTTCCGCGATGGCCTTCTTTATCCTGAATTTATTTGCCAAAATGGAGACTGTACCCCTTGCGGGTCTAATGGGCATCTTTTTGATTGGAGTTGTGCTTATTTCCAAAGTACCCGGCCTTCCATCACTTTACAGTATTTAAAAATGGAGAACAAAGATTATAAAATATCAGTCCACCTTCAACAACAAATTACTGCAGAGCAAGCGTTTCATTACAGAATAGTTCCGGTTGGGATGGAGAATGACACCTTAAAACTAAAAACGGATACCAAGGCGCTTGAAAGTCTTCTGGCCGAGTTGAACATAGTCCTGAAGGGACCCGTCTCCCTTGAACAATGTGAAAGTGGATTGTTGCAACGGTATCTAACAACCAACTATCGGCAAAGTACGGGACTAGGTCCGACCCAATTGAGCTATACTACGGACTTTTTAGAAAGAATTTTATTAAGTGCCAAGAATATAGGAAGTAGTGACATCCATTTTGAGCCTTATGAGGAAAGATGCCGTATTCGCTTGCGATTGGATGGGAAACTTGTGGAACATTTCAATATTCCGATTGCCGATTATCCAACCATGGTCAATAAAATAAAGGTAAGGGCACAACTTGATATTGCTGAAAAGCGACTACCGCAAGACGGGCGAATCACTTTGAAATCGAGCGACTCGGAATTTGATATCCGCGTATCGACCCTACCCACGCTATACGGAGAAAAACTGGTGCTCCGTATTTTAAGCAGGGATGCTGGAACCGTGGAACTATCTGAACTGGGATTTTCAGATAAAGAACTCCAACGGTATAAAGAGGGCGTCAAAAAACCTAATGGCATTGTTTTAATTTCCGGCCCAACGGGGTCAGGAAAGACAACGACGCTTTACGCCACCCTAAAGCTTCTGAACCGGCCGGATACCAACGTACTTACCATTGAAGACCCTATCGAATACACTCTTGAAGGTATTAACCAAGTGCAGCTAAAAGAAAACATTGGACTTGACTTTGCAAGTGCATTGCGGACATTTCTACGGCAAGACCCGGATATCATAATGGTGGGTGAAATACGTGATGTAAAGACGGCAAATATGGCCATACGTGCCGCCCTGACAGGTCATTTGGTACTGTCGACAATACATACCAACTCATCATGGGCCACGGTTTCAAGATTAATTGATATGGGGATTCCTCCATTTTTAATAGCCGGAACCTTAAACATGAGCGTGGCCCAGCGTTTGGTCCGCAGACTATGTGATACCTGCAAAAAACCAGGGCCTGTTGAAGCGTCCCTATTTCCATCAGGCTTTAAGATACCTGCGAAACTGAACCAACATTTTGTATCCGTTGGTTGCGACCGGTGTCATCATACCGGATATTTAGGTCGGAAGGCGATCTATGAAATTCTGCCCATTACCAAGAAGCTGGCGAGGCCCATAAAAGAGAACAAAATGGAAATTGGGGAATACCTTAAAAAGAACGACGTAGCAACGCTTAAGACCAATGCTGTTGATATGGTGCAACGGGGCATCACCTCAATAGAGGAGGTATACGCCCTATTGACAAATTGAACCATGAGAAAGATAATAACACTATGTAGTATCCTGACCATACTGTTCCAGCTCAGAGCCCAGGAAAGCGAGGACCGTATCCAAAACATAATGAACAATCTGGAGGTATTGGCCCTGGACAACCCAGCCTATGATGAGACTTTGACACTGGAAACCAATGTATCCCGTGTCACGTTGCCCAATTTTTTAATGGCAGTTTCAAGGGTCCACAAACTTAATCTAAGCGTGGCGCCCGATGTTACCAATTTGACCATCGTCAACAATTTTTCAAACGTTACGGTACGTGAACTTTTAGTATTCCTTTGTAAAGAGTATAATCTAACTATAGATTTTACCGGGAGCATCCTTTCTGTGAAACGATACAATGCGCCACCAATGGAACCTATCGCCAAAGCCATCACTATTGATTTCGGTCCGAATACCGGACTCATTACAATGGACTTGGACAATGACCCCTTAGAAAGGGTATTTAGGGAAATCATGGAAGTTTCGGGCAAAAATCTATTGTACAGCAATAGCTTAAAGAACAGACCTCTGACCCTCTACATGAAAAATGTCCCATTTGACAAGGCCATGGAAAAACTAGCCGATATCAATGCTCTCGACCACACTAAATCAAGAGACGGATTTTATCTTTTTAGCGCTACCCAGGATACTAACCAAAAAAGGATGGATTTTCGGGAAGGTATGTATTACCAGGTTTTGGATACGGTAAATAAAATGTTGAACGTTGATTTCAAAAACTCGGCGATATCCGATATCATTCAGTCTTTGGCAAGTGACCTAAAACTTGACGTTTATACGGCAACGCCCCTTGAACAGGCCGGTAGGGTTACTTTCAATGCAAAAGGTATCTATTTTGATGATCTGTTGGCACATATTTTTGAAGGGCAAGAAACCCAGGTATCAGCGTTTTTGGACAAACCCAACCTACAGCCCAATGGTAGAAATCGGTCCAATGCACCCATATCCCCTATTGAAACCCCAAAAACGTTTACGTTCAAAAAGGAGAATACCATTTATTTTTTTGGCACCTCGGACCAATTGAGCCTTCGGAAAGTGGAAATTGTCCAGATGATGCACCGATCAGTAGAACTGCTGAGCGACCCCTCCTATTATTCTGGTGGCACACGTACAGCTGGAAGAACCAGGAACAGTAATGTAAACTATTTTGGAAATGGTCAAAACCAAGGGCTTCCAGGAAGTCAAGTTGGTTTCAACGCTCCTAGACCTAGTCTGAATACACAGGCCCGTCAATTTGATTCCTTTCACAACGGGGCGGAAGCCATGGTCAATATCCTTCCAGATGAAATCAAATCCGACTTGGACATTAAAGTAGATTTTGAATTGAACAGTTTCTTTGTAAGTGGTCCGGCCGCAAAAATTGAACGTTTTAAAAGTTTTATCCGTAAAATTGATAGACCTGTCCCGGTAGTCCTCATCGAAGTCATGATCATTGAAGTGAGAAAATCCGCTACAGCTGAGACCGGCATAAGGTGGGGAACTGGCGAAGAACCGGTCAATACTAAAGGAAATCTTTTCCCCTCTCCTGATATTACCCTGGGCGCCAATACGGTAAACAAGGTTATAGGAGGTTTTGATGGATTTGGATCTTTTAATATTGGAAAGGTGGTACCCGAATTCTTTGCAACCATTAAGGCTTTGGAAGAAAATGGGAACATTAAAATCCGGTCAACGCCGAAACTTTCGACCTTGAACGGCCATCGGGCCAACCTATCAATAGGCGAAACGACCTATTATGTCATCACCAATCAAAATTTTTTCGGGTCGCAGATTCCCACAACCTCCGAGGTACGGAATTATGCCCCAATCGATGCTGAATTGGGCGTAAGCATCAAGCCATTGGTCTCAGGGGACGGTCAAGTCACTTTGGACATCAATGTGATACAATCCGACTTTAGTGGGGAGCGAATAGAGGAAGATGCGCCCCCGGGGCTTACGTCTAGGGAGTTCAGTTCTATAATTCGCATGCAGAACCAGGATTTGGCAATCCTTGGAGGTCTCGAAGAAAAAATCAAGAATGATTCGGGAAGTGGTGTACCGCTTTTAGCAAGAATACCGGTAATAAAGTGGTTGTTCAGTAACCGCAAAAGGGAGGATACCAAACAAAAGTTGACGATTTTAATAAAACCAACCGTAATCTATTAGTTTCCAGATGTTCCAAAAGTGGTTAAAACATATCGTTGAAGGAAGTACCTACTTTGGCATTGAGGTGAATGAAGTTGACGGGAAGGAGCGTTTTTCCTTGTTGAAGCTTGTCCATCGAAACAAGGAGCTGGAGAACATCTTGGAAATGACCACCGATAGTTTGGATACTATAATTCCCCAATTGGACAAAAACGTTCCGGTTTTTTTGACCCTTAATACGGCCAATGTACTTAAGAAAATGGTCGACCAAGTCCACAACCCGAAAAGTGCTAAGCTCGTATTGGATGCTTTTCCAAACCTCCAGCTTGAGGATTTTTACTATCAAATACTTACCGGAGACACGAAACAGCTGGTTTCTTTGGCAAAAAAAGAATATGTTCAATCCTATGTTGAGAAGGTTCAAACGATGGGGATACCTGTTTTTTCCATTGCATTGGGGACCTCGACGATCCATACGATTTCCGGTTTTTTGGACAAGCCAATCCTGGGACCCAATTATATCCTAGAGTTTCAAAAGGGCACCTTGGTGGATTTTGCTTTAACAGTGCCCGAAAAGACGGGAAAATACGCCCTAAATGGTCTCGCGGTCTCCAGTGACCATCTACTTTCGTTTTCCCATATTCTGGGACATGTTATTGCGGCCGTGACCTCCTCCAACCTTCAAAAAATCAATAAAGCGCATTCCGATGCTTTTAAAAACAAAAGGCTATTTGATTTCGGGCTCAAAACCTCAATTTGCTTTTTCCTAGTCCTTTTGCTGTCCAATTTTTTGTTTTTTACCCACTTTTCAAAAAAAAATACTGAAATCAAAAGTGCGTTGGCAAGCAATGAACAACAGGGCCATTCCATTCAGCAGCTAAAAGCCCGCATTTTAGAGAAAGAAGAAAGACTTCAGGTTCTGGACCATTCAAAAAATGCAAGGGTGAGTCTTTATTTGGATGAAATTGGTCAAAAACTACCTCATTCCATTTTATTGAGCCGCATCGAATATCAACCTTTGGTTACCCCGGTCACAGCGAACAAGTCGATAAACACGAAAAAGGAAATCATATCCATATCCGGAGTATCAGAGGATAAACAGGAGTTTACCACTTGGACCGACCATTTTGAGCGCCAAGATTGGATAGAACGTGTGGAAATCGTAACATATGAATATTTATCAAATGCATCCGTGACCTTTACCATAAATATTGCTTTAATTGAAATTTAGTACAAAAAATAAATATCTGTTATTGGGCATTCTGTCCATGTTCTTCTTGAGCTATTATTTTGCATTGCGCAATACTTTGGTGGTCCGAAAGGAATTCAAAGAAAATCTTGACAAAACGGAGTTCTTTTCAAACCTCCCCGGGCAGCTTTCAAAACTAAGTCTCAGGGAAAAAGAGCTTGATGCGCACCTAGGAGCGATGGACCTCAGCAGTTCCTCTGCTCAAAACAATCTTCTGAAATTCATGAATGCGGAAGCGTTGAAGAATCAGTTCAAAATCATCGATTTTAGTGCACCCCATATCGTAAAATTCGATAAAGGAGCGGTAGAAACCCATCAACTACATCTTGAGGGAAGCTACATTTCCATCCTAAAAACACTCAACACTTTGGAAAACAAGGGGAGTTTCGGTGCGATAAGTCATCTTTCCTTTCAAAAGAAAAAGGACTTTAGAAGCGGAAGAACCTATCTTCGCGCCCAAGTGTTTCTAGAACAAACCAAGTAGTCACTTTTTAATCCATTACTGCTTGGAAGGAAAAAACCCAATGAAAATCTATTCAAAGTTAAGTTCCTGGAAACCTATCCCATGCTTTTTAAAATATTGCTTCAATCACACTGACATACGGACAGACTTTTTAAATCAGTAACAAATGTTGTAATTACTCGTCATGCTAAAAACCGAATAGCATAATGCGAAAAAAAATTACGTTACTGGCCTTGTTACAACTTTCAATACTGGTGGGACAACAAACTGGGATCCCCACAGAAAACGAGCTGCGCATCATTATTTCAGAGAGTAACATCCCCGCCTTGGGCCTGGGAATCATCGAAAATGGAAAAATTTCACACTCGCAGGTCATAGGTCATTTGAAAGATAGCCTGAAGGCACCCAACAACGCTATTTTTGATACCGCTTCCATCACCAAATCCATCACAACTTGGCTTACCCTGCGATTGGTCGATAAGGGCCTGTTTGATTTGGACGAACCCTTGTTTACCTATTGGGTCGATCCTGATGTCGCCGATGATCCCTATCATAAACTTCTAACTGCTCGTCATGTTCTCGGTCATAAATCTGGCTTTAAAAACTGGCGATATATGAACGAGGACGGTAAACTCGGTTTTGATTTTAAACCTGGGAGTAAAGTACAGTATTCCGGCGAAGGGTTTGAATATCTGAGAGAGGCCCTGACAAGAAAGTTCGACACCTCTTTTAGCGAACTGGTACGAACATGGGTTTTCGACCCGATAAAAATGAAAGATTCCCACGTTGTCTGGGATGATTCGATTGAGATGAGCCGATTGACCATTGCCCATGATGCAGAAGGAAATCCTTATGAATTTGATGTGGAAGCGCGGAGAACGGCGAGTGCCGCAGATGACTTTTTGACCACTGTTGACGACCTTTGCCGTTTCGGCTTAAGTGTTATGGGGAAAGAAGGCCTTTCGGAAGAAGTGTTCCGTCAAATGATAGCCCCAAAATCAGCAGTACGGGATGGTGTCGCTTTTGGGTTGGGATGGATTGTTTTTGAAAACCTCTCCAATGGAGAATATGCCTTGTTGAACGCAGGCAGCGATAAAGGGGTAAATGCCATCATACTGTTATTACCTGAATCAAAAAGAGGACTGGTAGCACTTACAAACGGTGATAACGGAAGAAAAGTGGTCATGCAAATGATCGCTAAAACAATTGACGTTGGTTCCGAAATATTGGGAAGATTCTAATTTCCTTATAAAATCCCCCAGAATCCCAAACATGATTATGCCTTATTTTCTTTTTTAAAGCTT
>NZ_CAKZYF010000111.1 GCF_937884665.1 uncultured Allomuricauda sp.
CACATATCGACGTTTAATCTTTAAAACTATTTTCGCTTTAGTTTATTCAGAAGATTTTGAGCTTCGATATTGGTATTGTCCATTTGTAAAGCTCTTTCTAAATGTTTGATTGCCTTGTTGTCCTCTTTTTCATAGAAATAGCTCCGGCCAAGCAAAAAATTTAGGTATGAAGATTCAATTTCCCTCTGGATAAGTTCATTTCCCAGCTCAATCACCTCCAGTTCCATCCCTAGATTGCTCATCATTCCCATAGCACTTTCCCAATCCTGGTGATTAAAAACACTGGGATCGATAATTGATTCCATTTCAGGATTTTCCCGAAGAAGGTAAAAAGCAGATAAATAAACTGTCCATTTCGGGTTTTCGGAAAGTCCCTTTTTTATCCATTTAATTGCGGAACTTTTATTGCCCATTATGAGGTTAGTACTTGCTATTCTTGCATATATTCCTGTCCAACCCGCTAACATGGATTCTGCTTCATTCAATTTTTGTTTGGCCCTTTCCTTATTACCTTCTTTATGGGCGTAAAGCGCTTGGTTAAGACGGATTCTTCCATAATGATAGTTCATCAGTGTTTCTAGTTCTTTGATAGGATTTTTGGAATTGTCCACCCTAAGGTCAATTTGATTATACCACGCATTGTTTGCACCTTTTACTACGATGGCAGCTGACTGCTTTCCAGAAATTTGTCCCCCAGCGTTTTGACCTGCTACTAAGCTGTTCAAAAGTCGTTGTGCCAATGTTCCCTTTCAACTTTCAAAGGTTGCGGACATATTGGAAAGTACATGTTCTTCAAGCTGATTTCCCATTACAACATAGTGTGTCTCTAAAAATTCTGATGCATTTCCTTTCCAATACTTTAATGAATTGCCGGTAAAAGCGAAAACATTTCCTTGAGCATCTATTCCCGAAACTTGGCGATAATTCGCTCCATCGTCTTCGTTCTTAACTTCAAGGATTGCCTGTTCAATGGATTTGCCTGCCTTAAGTTTCTCTATCCCTTCGGTTCCGTATTTAGGTTCAGTCTCAGCAATTACTGAGAATGCCCCTACTTTTGGTTCTATATAAATAGTGGAATTCCCCACATAAATGTTGTTGGTAGCTACACCAATTCCCCATTCCTGGGCATCTTCGTCATAAGCTAAAATTGAGAAGGTCGAATTAATGTTTTTTTCTGCAATAAGGCTTGGTAGATTCTGTCCGAACGAACAGAGCGTAAAAATGGTTGAAATGCATGACAAAAGGCTTCTGTGATTTTTCATTTGATCGATGATTTTTGATTGATGAATAATTTTTGGACCGCGTTATCCCGAACATTACCAGAAAGCAACGGAACGTTAGAATAAAGTTACGTCAAATAAAACAGGCTTGGGATTTGTTGTTTCTTCCTGGGCGGACCTAGGCAACATTCCATAAAATCAGTTTGACCTATTTCTAAGCTCCTTGATTATTTTACTTTCTTTTTCTGTTTGGGTTGGAATGTTATAAGTATCCCAAAAGTTTGCGTTGTACTCATTGGCTTGATTTTCAATACTGGTCCCGACATCCATATTTTTTTCAAATGGATAATGCTCTGGGTCATCGATTATCTTGTTTATAAAAAGCTCTTTTTTAGGATATTTTGAAAAAAGAATTTCATTGGACTCCAAATCTTCAAAGATTCTCCAACTATCCTCTTCTTTCTGATATTTTAGATACATTTTGCCCTTATATACTTGATACTCCAAAACCAAATTGTAGTATATCTGCAAGGCGCCATTGGTAAGCCTTCTGGCCCAAGACTTATTATCAATGGCTCTTCTTGTAAGTTCAATTCGTACAAAAGCAAAGGTTTTCGTATCCACGAACAGTGTTGAGGTCTGAAATGGTTCATCGATACAGTTTATTTTATAGACCAATCCGTTTCCATAAGGCAAAATACCTTCCAATTCATATTTCCAACCGTTTTTGCCTTTAATGGAACCGTAATCGAAGCGAATCAAATCATCTTCGACCAAGTCTATAATCGAGTTTTTACGTTCTGACTTTTTGTTCCATGGGTGTTTTTTACCCAAGTAATTTGTTTTTACTTCTACAAGTTCAACCAAGGGTTCTTTTTTAACAGTATGCGCTTGATAGAAAAACTTTGAGGCGCATTCCAGATATTCAACAAACTTTTCGTCCTCTTTTTGGAGGTCTCTGACATAACCCTCTAAAATATAAGGTTGGTCTGGGTAATTACGCTCAATATTCTTGTAGGCCTTTCTAACGATTGCTTTTGCTGTTAGTTCTTTCTTTTTAGCAGCGGTTAGTACAACTTCGTCCAGGTCAGTTGTTTTTGCTGAAAGGAATATTTTTTGATTTTTACCAAAAGTATTCGCTCTTTTTGATACGGGAGCATAACCAATTATTGAAATTATAATTGAACTTTCCTCTTTACCTGCCGGGATGTGGAAAACAAAAAGACCCTCCTCGTTCGATGTGGTCCCTATGGACTCCGATTGAACATACACTGAAGCAAATGCTATGGGTTCTGAAGTTTCCCTATCTAAAATCTGGCCTGAAACAGAAAATGTATTGGTCTGGGAACTGCCCATTAAGCAGACAAATAGCGAAACAAGAAAAGTATATGTTCTAAAAATGGTATCCATAGACCGTGAACGATTGTGCGAAAACAATGTTACATATTTCATTTGAAAAATAGTGGTATTACATTCGGATGCTACTTCAACTTTATAAGGGCCATACGCTCTTCAACAGCTATTTTATTATAAATTCCTTGAATTCACCGAATTTGTGTTGGTAACTAGGGTCATTGCCGCGTGCACCGTTTTAATCCCACCATACCGAAAATATGGAAAATCCATCTTTGACTTCAGGGGCATTTATTGGTTGTCCGTACATCCATTCTTCATAGATTTCGTCTGGATGTAAGTCGGTCAGTTTTGATCGTATTTCCTCTACCGATAATTTCGAGATAATGTAAACGGTATCCGTAAAAGGCCAGTCCGAGTCTTCTACATCTTGTATCCGTACAAAAACATCATCCACCTGTTCCAGGTTTTTTAATTCGGATAATTTCCGATAGAAAATTTGAGGTGAAGTTCGTTCTGCATCAAAAATATGGGGTGCTATTGATTCTTGGTCATTGTTTCCTTCAAAAAAGTCCTCCAAGGAAACCACAATTTCGTTTTCAGGATATCCCAGAGCGTATATTTTTTCGACTAATTTTTCTTTCTTGTTCATACATCCCGTAATTGAAATCATTAGAAACAGTATGGTCAGCTTTTTCCTCATTTTTGTTTGTTCAACTTAAGTTTTAGCGGCCATTACCTGTCTAACTTTTGGCCGTTGGTCGTTTCATTTGTTGTATACTTTTCTTGATTTTTCTACCCCATTTTCATACATTATTTCTTCCTTAAGGGCCCCTTTATCGTCATAGGTCTTGGTTATTCCGTGTTCTTTCCCTTCTGACATTTCTTGGTACAGTGTGAGCTTATCATTGCGATAAGTATACTGTTTGCCATGTCTTTTGTAGTTTTTATGCTCCTGCTCGTTTCTTTCGATTACACCTTCAAAAATAGAGTACTCGTGTATGTAAAGTCCGGTTCCATCCTTCATTATCTGCGTTCCATCTTCCTTCCAACAATTTTGGACGAAAAATGCCTTGTCAATAAATTCTGTCTCGCTTCTCATCTGACCATTCGGATAATACTGTATCCACTTTCCATCTCTATCATAATCGGAAATATAGATTTCTGTAGATTTTAAATTTCCGTTTTCATAATAATGTGTATGTAGGTTCCCCTGTGGATTTTGAGATGGGGTCAACGAAAATTTTCTGTTTCCATTTTCGTGGTATTCGGTTCGCTCACCGGTTTGTTCTCCATTTATATATTGGATTTCTTCCTGTAGTTGACCATTTTCGAAGTAACTTTTGAAACTGCCGGATACCCTTCCTTTTTTAATGGGGAGCATTTCCTTGACATTTTTATTTGGATGAAAGGTCTTAAGATTGCCCGTAAAATTTAAATCGAATTCTTTTCCATCCTCGTCAAGACATATTTCATCCGGGTTGTCCCGGATATATGTTTCAATAATTTTCATTGTCCGTTCATTTCGCTCATAATATTCATTGTCCAACGCGTCAAAATCAGCTAACTCTTGGTACAACTTGCTAAATGCTTGTGATCCACCTCGTCTCGCATCTTGTATCTTTTTGTTTTCCCTAAGGTAAAGTTCGTATGACCTGTTGACAAGTTCGGCCATTTCATCATCACCAACGTGATTCAGGACCTTTATAATGGTCGGGACATATTTTCCATAGTCGTTGTAATAAAACTGGATAAAGCCCCCATTGCTAACTTGAGCATCCACGTACCACCAATAATACAGTGCTTTCTGTCCATAGGACATGGCTTTTCCTTTTCTTAATTCACCCGCCCCGTTTTGGACATAATCAGAAATCGGTTCCAGAACCAACCAACCAAAATCAAATCCTGTCAATTTGTAAAACGCTATTTTATTTAGCCTTGGTTTAAAGTGGCTTGTACGTTCAAATTCCCAATAGGGGTCGTTTTTCGGCTGTTTTTGTCCGAAAAGATTAAATAGGTTCATTGTCAGAAGGATTAAAAGAAGATTTTTCAAAGTTTTAGTTTTTGCATTGCCGCGGAAGAATAGGTTAATTTGATTTTCCAATAGATGAAGTTCAGGGAAAATTAACATCACCATTCGTTTTAAACTTTCCTGAATTTAGGAATAATTCCTCAAGGCAGATGGGAAGTCCATAAAGTATGGGCGTTGTAAATGAGTATGTTTTTTGCCTGATTCATGAGTTTTATATACTGGCAAACGTTTCCTCTATCTTTTCCCAACCTAGTCTATCACTCTAAGAAATCAAATTGATAATTCCCGTATTAGTCTCTTTACACGCCTTAGAAGGCAAAAACTCCAATGATTACTTGTCCTCTTTTGATAGGTTATCCGGATTTTCTAGTCTTTTTATGGTTTCTAATATTGTTGAGAACATAGGATAGAGGTTGTCAAATTCTCAAAAAAATCATGGCTGTATTTTCAAGAAAAGTGCTACGTAGCTTCCAAAGCTAACTTTTTAAGCCAAAAATTCAACATTTATAGTTAATCTAGCACCATATTGTTATAGGATAACCTAGGGTCACTACCATGATTTCTTTCCGCCTTAGATGAGGATAGGGAACCCGTGTTGAATTCCGCGAGGGCATCCAACTAGAATCAATTTGGTACCCTAATCACAATAGTTTTTCTTCGCCGGTTTGAAGTCACTCTAAAGAAACTGGTTTAAAATCGATTGAATTAGTCCGCCTGCTCCGTCTGGGTCTTTTTTTCTTTTTTCAACAAATAGAAACCGCACACGGCAAGAGCGATGCCAATGG
>NZ_CAKZYF010000112.1 GCF_937884665.1 uncultured Allomuricauda sp.
AACCAGAACAGTTGACACAGGATGACCGTAGGCGTCCTTATTTTATCGAAGACCCAAAGGTGTCATCGAAATCCGCAGATTGGAGAAATTATAAAGGGTCGGGATATGACCGAGGACATCTTTGCCCGG
Organism: uncultured Allomuricauda sp.; assembly: GCF_937884665.1. Lineage (GTDB taxonomy): Bacteria > Bacteroidota > Bacteroidia > Flavobacteriales > Flavobacteriaceae > Flagellimonas. The sequence goes on from NZ_CAKZYF010000112.1 coordinate 130, forward strand.
CGGGCGACCGACGCTTTTTGGAACAAGCCTACAACGAAACCTTTTATACCAGCAATATTAGTCCGCAAGACCGGGATTTTAATGCGGGCGTTTGGAATCGTTTGGAACAGAAAACCCGTTATTGGTGCAAAAAGTATGGCGATTTAGTAGTCATTACGGGAGGTATTCTCGAAAAAGGCCTTGAAGAAATTGGGGAAGAAGATGTGGATGTCCCTGACCAATTCTATAAAATCATTTATCGAAATGGCGAAGAAGGGGAAGCAGTTATCGCCTTTCTCATGCCCAACGAAGAAAGCAATCAACCGCTTCAGGATTTTGTGGTTCCTGTTGGAGAAATAGAAGCCCTAACAAGGTTGAATTTTTTTGAAAACAAAAGCAAAGCTTGGCAAAACCAATTCGAAAAAAGAACAGCACTAAGTAGATGGAAGTTTTAAAGTCCGTCGCGCAAACGGTTGGAGTCTAACTTTAAGAAAATAAAAAGGAGTAGGGTAAAAAATAACAAGCCCGAACCACCATAACTAAAAAACGGAAGGGGTATTCCAATGGTGGGCAATAGTCCGATAACCATTCCTATGTTGATGAAGTAGTGTATCAGTAAAATGGAAATTACCCCATAGCCATACATTCTACTGAAATCATTTTTTTGTCGCTCCGCCACAAAAATCAATCGCAAGAAAAACAAGGAAAATAATAGGATAATGGTAGTAGTGCCTACAAATCCCCATTCTTCGCCAACGGAGCTAAAGATATAATCCGTGTGCTGTGCCGGAACAAAATCCCCTTTGGTACGGGTGCCTTCCAAAAAACCCTTTCCGAAAAAACCCCCGGACTCAATGGCTTTTTCAGATTGATAGGTATTGTATCCAATGGTTTTTTTAATCTCCTCCAGCTTTTGCTCATCTTTTTCAAGACTAAGCCATAATACAAAACGGTCACGGTGACGCTGTTCAAATACGTTTTCAAAAACGAAATTCACCGAAAGGGAAAATAATATGGCCACTACCATGGCAATAGTGTACGGTAGAATGGGGATATTGACGTCTTTTTTCTTAAATCCGAAAATCAAAACGGTAAGGATAGCGAGCGCTATGGCAATCCAAACCGTACCAAACATTAATGTGGTCGCGAATAGGACGATCATAAAGAGTAGGATGCCCAAATAAAATAGTGGAAAACCTTCTCTGAAAAGCACGAAGAAAAGTGAAAAATAAATCAACGAACTACCGGGATCAGGTTGTGGTAAAATGAGCAATGCGGGCAAAAGGATGATAATTACCGCATACAGCTGATGTTTTCGGTTTTTGATATCCGTTTGAATATCTCTTAAATACTTCGCCAATGCCAAAGCTGTGGTCACTTTGGCGAGTTCAGAGGGCTGCAAATTGAAAAAACCCAGGTCGTACCAAGAAGTGGCTCCGGCAATAGTTTTCCCGAATACGAAGAGGCCAAGCAAAAGCACCAAGGAGCCTACGTACAAAATTGGGGCCAGCCGTTCAAAAAAATTTGTCTCCACAAAGAGCACCATGACTGCTAAACCGAGGGCAAGAATAATAAAGACCAATTGCTTGCCATACAGGGTAGAAAAATCCAACAGAGATGCGTCGGGGTCTGTCATGCTGGTAGAATAGATATTAACCCAGCCCGCAACAATTAAAAGAAGAAAAAGGGTAACCGTAAGCCAGTCAATTCGCTTGACC
>NZ_CAKZYF010000113.1 GCF_937884665.1 uncultured Allomuricauda sp.
GTGGCAGGATTGGGAAAAATGAACATTCTAGGTTCCTCTGGCAACGGCTCTTCCATAGCATTGTCCTCTGCATTTTCATCAGGATTGTCGTCTTCCTCCGCTTCATCTTCATCCCTTTCCTCCTCATCTTCAATGTCTGGATTATTATCCTCGTTCAAATCAAGCATAAGATTGAACTTTATCTCGGCAATACCATAACAACTTCCTCCCCAATTGGAATTGGCGGTCAGTAGGACATATCGCGTTTTTTGTCCTTGAAAGTCAAAGCCCTCAAAACCGCCATAAATAGGTTCTCCCGTTCCCTGTGGGAAATCATAGGTGTCCAGTTTACTCCATCATTGGAATAGTCAACGGTAACACTTCGAAATCCATTTTCCAATTGGGTAGGATCGTTTGTGTTCCAGACATGCACCTTAGAAATGACCCGTTCCGACCCTAAATCGTATTGAATCCAATGACCGGCGGATCGATTTGTATTCGGGTTTTCCAAAGTTTGGCAGGATTGCCAAGTATTTTGCCAAATGGTCATTTCTGGGGAAGTACATTGCGCGTTTGCCATATATAGTGTAACAAGGAAAAATAAGAAGGGTAAAATTTGCTTCATGGCTATTTTTTTAGATAACTGAACGTTTAGAAGGAATTACACTCGCATAAATCCTATCGGTGGTGAAGAGCTCGGAGTGTAAAAGTTGAGCAGATTGGGAAAAATAGTAAGTAAGTCGGTATCCGTTACGCCAAACCATCGTGCCAATTCTGCAAAATATTCATCGGTGGATAGGGTAGGAATCAACACCCCATTACCTACATCCAATGAACTATTCAGTGCCAAATCGGGATAGGTACCGTAAACTTGCCCGCCATTTACACTCCCTCCCATAACCATGACATTGCCACCCCAGGCGTGGTCTGTACCATTGCCATTTGAGGTCAATGTTCTACCAAAATCAGAAATTGTAAATGTGGTGACATCGTTGCTTACACCTAACTCATTCATTACATTATTGAAATCGTTCAGTGCTTGGCTGACGACACCTAACATGGCATTTTGATTATTGGTCAGCTCATCATGATGGTCCCAGCCACCAAAGGTGACAAAGAAGGTCTGCCTACATACATTAAGACTGTTACGTGCCGCTATGGTTCTAGCAATCATTTGCAAACTTTGTGATAATTCGCTTTGAGCGAATTGCGTTGTTAGATTTACTCCTCCAACGGCGGCACTGAAAATTTCATGGGTATCTTGAGCATTGCTTACCACATCAGCGTAGGTTTTTTTAAAAATATCATTGTATTGTTGCTCCATAAGATTGTCAACAGCTTGGGTGCGTAACTGATCCAGCACATTGGATTCGCCATATCCCGTAATTCCAATACTACCGGTGCCTTGGTTTCTTATGGTGTATTCTGCTGTGGAATTCCCCGATTGAAACACATTTCTTCCTGAAAGGGAGATACTCATGGAAATGTTTTGGTTGTTGTTCATAGCTTGCAGAATATCTGCCATGCGGCCACCCCAGCCTTGGGCAGAACGGTTATTTGGAACAGAAGTCTGCCATTGCTGTATCTGATCGGCATGGGAAAATAATCCCAAGGGTAGGTTTGCCGACCCATTATTGTACTGGGTAAGGGTGGTAGGCTCCACTAACGTACCGATGTTCGAGACAAAGGCCAAATCACCAGTATTGAACAACTGCTGAACCTCAGGCATCGCGGGATGTAATCCCAATGGAACTTGGTTCCCAGAAGTAGGAGTCAAACCGAGCAGGGAGTTTTGTGCCAAAGCCAAATTAGATCGTGTAGTGGCGTAGGCATTGTAAGCTGAATTATCTGTAGGTACCAACATATTGAAGGAATCATTACCTCCGGCCAATAGAATACAGACCAAAGCCTTGTAATTATTGTTGGCGGGATTGATATTGTATTTTGCCGTTCTTCCGGCAGCAGCATTTGCCATGCCTAAATTGAAAAGCGTTGAGTAAAAGGTAGTTGTTCCGATTGCTGCACAGCTAGCAGTTCCTAGAAATTTACGGCGACTCATGTGATGATGTTTTCCCATAATAAGGTTTTTTAGTAGGAAATGAATCCTGAATGGTTGATAGGGGTTCTTTATTTTAAAATTGCGTAATCAGGGGCAATCATGGTGAGGTAAATACCCAACATTAGCCTATCATCGTCCGCATCAAGCTGTTCCAAAGCATTGACCATAATTGTTTTCGTGTTGCCCGATAACTGCCCGCAGGCCAGTAAAATGTCCAGACGGTTTACAAGGGCCGTGGTATTACCCACCAATTCCATTTCACTTGTGAAGTCCAACATGGGATTGGTCAATTCCAAGTAATTCTCGTCAAAAACCCATTCATCAACCTTATTGACATAGCCTATTGAAGTCGAGGAATTGTGTATCTGAAAAACCGGGGCTACCAAATTAGCGCTGGCTATATCCCCTTGGGGTTGATAGGCCGGTAGGAAAAAGTTGAAAACACTGGGGGAGAAAACAGGTGCTTGTCCTGTGGCTTAAATCCAATCCAACATATTGTCAATGAGAAAGGTCTGGTTTTGGGCATTGAATGCCCTTAAATAGTTGGTGAACCGAAGTACAGGTTCCCGCATCTTCCCAGCTGTGGGATTGGTTAAAGGACTGCAACTACGTGCTTCACTATCCAACAGAATGGCTTTGATAACAGATTGCATGTCCCCGCGAATGCCGCTACCATTGTTGTTGTAGGCATTGGCCACATTATTGATGTATTGTGGACTAGGGTTGGAAGTCACCAAAAATTGTATCAATGCATTGCCGATGAACGGCGCTATATTAGGATGGTTATGGAGGTTGTCGATTGCATTTTCCAAATCTTGCATCCCTGACTGACCTGCTGGCGCCACTTGGCCCTTCAGTAAACGCTTTTCACCGGGCTCATGCCATTTTTCATACATTTTCATGGGATATGTGGAGAAGCTATCCAAGTCCAATTCTCCAATTTCAATGCCCCATTGGCCTTCAGGTCGTCCATCTCCAAAACCTGTAAAAACCTTAGCAAATTCACGGATATCATCATTGTCATAGGTAGGGATAAAGTTACCGCTCCCATCTAGTCTTCGGGAGCCATCGTTATTTAGTTCATACAGGCCGATGGAAAACAATTGCATGACCTCGCGTGCGTAATTTTCATCGGGATGGATATTGTTTGCAGGGTCTGACCTAGGGTTGTTGAAATGGCTCAGATAAATACCCATTGAAGGATTTAAACTGATATCACGTAATAGGGTGCGGTAATTTCCAAAAGCGTGGTCACCAAGTACATCGTAATAGACATTGCTGAGGTTTCCCACATCTTCAAAGAAGTCATTCCCAAAACCAGAGACTACTAAAAGTTCGCTCAGATTATAATTCATACGTTGGCGAAGTTGGTCTGGTGAACTTAACACATAGTTCCACCAAGCTGATCTATAATTGGACCAACCTTGACCTGCTTCACCAGCTTCCGAGATAACTTCACCCAAGTCTTCATAGGATTGCCTGGGGAGGGTAAACTGTTCATCAATCCAGGCCTCAAAACCCATAGCAGCAGTCATTTGAATAGTCTCATAATCATATCCCATAGTTGCTTGGGCCAAAAAACGGGAAGCATCGGCCAAAGCCGTGGTATTGACAACTTCAAACCCATCCACAGATTTTTCCCCAGTATTCGAGCTGTTCTCATTATGGCTGGTAGTTACCGAAATACCATTGTCGTGACCCGCCCCGAGAAAGTCTGAATGGGTTTGGGATTGCAAAACGCTGAAGTAAAAAATGGTAATGGTCAAGAGTAAAAAGTGTTTCATAACTGATTTGGTTTTTAATGGGAACAGGTAAAAATGGATTTACCCCACCCCCTGGCCCCAAAAATTATTTTTTATACCAATACCCTTCTT
>NZ_CAKZYF010000114.1 GCF_937884665.1 uncultured Allomuricauda sp.
GTAGGGCATTACACCAAGCACGGGTATTTTGGTCAAATCTTCCAGTATTTTTTTTCCTTCCTCAAATAGCGTTAGATCGCCACGGAATTTATTGATAATGATTCCCTTGACCAGTTTACGTTCCCATTCCTCCAATAAAGCGATAGTACCATATACACTTGCGAATACCCCCCCTTTGTCGATATCAGCAACCAAATACACGCAGGCATCCGAAGCTTTAGCCATTGGCATATTCACGATATCTCGGTGTTTCAGGTTTAATTCACTGATGCTTCCCGCCCCTTCCATCACAATAGGACTAAAATTGTCCTCTAGCGTGCGAAACGCTTTTTGCGCCTCCTCAAATAGATGGTTTTTATCGTTGGCAAAATATTGTCTCGCCGTTTGTACGCCAAGTGGTTTCCCATAAAGCACCACTTGAGACTGGTTTTCTTCCGAAGGTTTTAATAGAATGGGGTTCATTTCAACTGTCGGCGCTAATTTACAGGCCTCTGCCTGGACGGCCTGCGCCCTACCAATTTCCAATCCATCTAGGGTTGAAAAGCTATTGAGCGACATGTTTTGGGCTTTAAAGGGAGCCGGGTTAAAACCATGGTTTTTCAGCCACCTACAAATTCCTGTAGTTATCCAACTTTTGCCGACATCCGACCCGGTCCCTACAATCATAATTGGCTTTGTCTTCCCCATTTTGGATACTACTTTGCTTCTATTTATCCATTTGAGCTATCTCAAAAAGATGTTGCCAAAACTATTCAAAGTCATCTTTAAATGCTAATTTGCGTTAAGGTGTTTTGGTGGATTTTCTCCTTGTGATGGAGAAAGCCTTAATATGGGAATCCGGTGATTCATTTGAAAAATCCGGAGCTGTACCCGCAACTGTAAACATGTGCTGAACTTGTTTCAGCACCTTGTCGCAACAAGTTGCTATTTCTTTTAGGCCACTGCCGGTTTACGACGGGAAGGTAAAATAGCAAGTTTAAGTCAGGAGACCTGCCAAACATGACCATATCAGAGCTTTCGGGATTAAAAGCGCAATGATACCTTTCGTACCTGCCAATAAATTGTACTTCTGCAGTATTAGTTGGTATTGAATTGTGCCATTTGTCTTCAACCCAAAGGTGAAACGATGTTAAAGCAAACGGCATGCGGATGACTATTGATGTAATACTTCTAGGTTTACAGACCTTTTTTCTGGGGGTTTATGCTTTCAGTGGTATTTTTAAGGCTACAAGAAAGAAGAAAACCCATTGGTTTGTTGTTCTTGGCACATTTTCAGGCTTGGCCGTTTTGTGCTTTTTCGGTGTAAACTTTATAGAAGCCCATGTTCAGATCATAATTCTGGCCCTATTGGTCCTAAACTACATTTCTTTTTTATTCGACCTGGATGAAGAAAGACTAGAAAAGACAATAGGCCTTGCTGGACTGGTTTTTATGGCATACGCCCCCTTTTACCTTGGATTGGAATTGCCACAGGTGTGGATGGCGGGCCCATTCATTTTCATGGTTTTTTTTGGGTTGATTTCGATACGTTTCGATTTCCTTAAAGGGTCACAAGATTATTTTCTAAAAGTGGGAACTTTGCTAACCTTGCTTTTCTTACTGGAACCTTCGGTGGACAGTGTACAGCAAAATCTAAAACCTATAGCGACAATTCCCATTTCCTCAATTGTAAATCAACAAAACGCGTTGCTTCTTGCCGTACTAATTATATTGGTACTCGGAGGCTTTCTATGGAAAGAAAACCAATCATCTAAATCTAATTTTAACCAATGAATATTATAGAATCCATTTTATTGGCCATCTCCAACATATTGTACTACCCTGTGCTTTTGGGCGTACTATTTGTACTGGTACATCAGGTATTTGCGGTGGGTAAATTCTTAAGTGAACTAAAACAACGGCACAATAAGAACTTTAAACAAATTAAGGCTTTTGAAATTCAGCATAAGGACTATTTTGAAGCGCCTGCCACCACCTACAAAGCCGTGGAATACGATCTTATTTCCGCGCTCCGCAAATGGCACCAAGGGTATAAGAAGTCGTTAAATGCCAATCGACTCATTATTAAAGCTGGCCCTTCATTAGGTCTTTTGGGGACGCTTATCCCTATGGGCACTGCATTGGCGTCTTTGTCACAAGGAAACCTTAAGGTTATGTCGGCTAACATGGTTACCGCCTTCACTACTACCGTAGTGGGTATGGCTTCTGGATTAATCGCTTTTTTGTTGCACTACAAACAGACAGAATGGATGAAAAAAGATTTGTTTGCTTGCGAGAGCTTATGCGAAAAGAGTTTGGTGGAATGGGAAATGGCGTTGCAAAACAGTATAAAAAACAACGATTAAACCAATAAAACCATGAGTTTACTTGGAAGACAATCCCGCCTTGACAGAGAATTTATGATAGAAGAAGATCCCATCAGCAGTATGGCCAATTTATTTGATGTAAGTGTGGTTTTCATCGTGGCATTATTCTTTGCACTGTTCATGGCCTATAGCACTTTAGATCTGTTCAATCCAGATTCCGAACTGGTCATCACCAAGACCATGCCCAATGGTGAGATCCAGATAATCACCAAGAAAGGGAAGGATATCAAAATTGAAAAGGTTACGGAAACCACTGAATCTGGAAGAGGAGTAAAACTTGGAACAGCATATAAACTAGAAGATGGGCGTGTCATTTACATTCCAGAAGAATAAGTGTATGAAGAAACATCTAATGCACTACGTTGGTCTTGTCTTCCTAATACTCGTTGGAAATGTAAAAGGTCAGGGCGTTGATCAAAAAATAGATATTGCCTTGCTTCTAACAGACTCTTATCGCTTTTTAGGCGAGGCAACTGCCAAAGAGGCGAAAACGGCTTTGGCAGCTTATGGCGTACAAGCCCGGATAAACACCTACTATCACTCAAATCTTGACGTACTTACCTATGAAAAATTAAGTGCCAACCAGCTAATTTTCATCGATATCATCAACGCGGCAACAGTCTCGAACGTATTGCCCCTTTTGAATAAAATGGCCAAAAACGGAAGGAAGGTCTTTGCGGTGGGCTCTGCTGAAATTTCTGGACTTGGAAAGTATACCGCTGTCCAAATGGATGCAAAAACCATTGAGTTTTACGAACAATCGGGAAGGAACAACCTGGTACGCATGATATTAGACCAATGCCAGCGTTCGTTGGGGATGAAAATTCCGCAACAACAACCGATTACCATGCCCGAATTTGCCTTATGCAATATCGAAAGTCAAAAAATATATGAGGATTTTGAGTCATACCGAGGAGATTACGGGCCCTATATGAAGGATAATCCTTGGATAGCCATAAATATGTGGCGAAGTGACTTTTTATCCGAGCAATTGACACATTTCAAGGCGTATGCCTCACAATTTGAAGAGAATGGCTTTAATGTGCTTTTCTATTATGGTTATCCGCAGAAAGAAGATGCTGAAAAGCTGTTTTACAATACCAATAAACAGCTTGTTCCAGAAGTAATTTTGGCACAAGCCGCCTGGCTCGGGGCCAATCCCCGTCAAAATAGGGAGTTGTTTGAAAAACTTGGTATCCCCGTAATCAATATGGTTCAGGTTAATCAAACTGCGGAAGAGTGGATGGGAAATGATAAGGGGGTGGACATCTACAAACGTACAAGCTCCTTGAATATTCCCGAACAGATGGGAATGGTACAACCTATCGTGACCAGCAGCAAGGAGATGGTGAACCCTTCAGCACAATGGACGGAAAAACGTTCCATATTATTCCAGGTGAAGCGCTTGCTAAAGCGGGTACAGAAAATGCATGTTTTGCAAAACAAGCCAAATGATCAGAAACAAATTGCGGTGATTTATTATAGTCATCCTCCAGGAAAGGAGCTTTTGGGTGCAAGTTACCTTAATGTGGTTCCCAATAGCCTGTATTCCATCTTGTCAAGATTGAAAAAAGAAGGGTATTTACTGGGCAAAGAACCACTTACCGAAGACACTATTTTTGAAAAGGTTTCTACCTATGGACTTAATATTGGAAAATGGGCACCACGAGAAATTGATAAGTTGGTGCAAAAGGGTCAGGCAACATTGGTGCCAATGGACCTGTATTTGAAATGGTATGCAAAACTGTCCAGTCCCTTGAAAAAGGAAATCGAGGAAGAATGGGGAAAGCCGGAAGAAAGCACGATCATGATTTGGAGGGATAAAAACGAAAAAAAGTACTTCGTAATTCCTTCCGTTCGCTATGGCAACATCTTGCTTACACCACAACCCGTTCGCGGGTGGTCACAAGATTCGAACATTATGCATCACGATATTTCTGTCCCTCCCCACCATCAATATGTAGCTTTTTACCTTTATCTGCAATTTGGTTTTAATGCAGATGCCGTTGTACATCTTGGTACACATTCCACACTGGAATGGCTACCTGGAAAAGAAACGGGTTTAAACCACCACGACGCTTCCGAAGCTTTGATTGGGGATATGGCCAATGTCTACCCATATATTGTGGATGATGTGGGTGAGGGTCTTCAAGCCAAAAGGCGTTCTGGAGCGATTATCATCGACCACATGACCCCGCCTTTCGATAAAATCGCTCTCAATCCAATGTTGGCCCGATTGGAACAGCTTATTTCCGAACACAGCATCGCAGAAGCTAAAAGTCCGGCATTGGCGAAGGCCAAATTGAACGAGATTCGCAAATACGCACTACAATCCGGGATTTTGGGCAAAAAAGCATTTGGTCCCATTTTCCAGGAAGCGCAATTGCACTACATCGAACACTATATTGAAGAGGTTCAGGAGCAACATGCCCCTCTAGGACTTCATACTTTCGGAAAATTGCCCAAACCCGATTATATCGAAAAAAATGTGAAGGCCATAGTTGGACAAAAGAGCGGTCTGAGCAAAAAACAGCGTAAAGTGTATGCAGATGACATTCGACAACGCATTGTCGCCAGTGCAGAAGCCGAACTCAGCGCTCTGGTAGACGCTTTAAGTGGTAAATACATTCCTGCAAGTACGGGGAACGACCCACTCAGAAATCCGAATTCCCTCCCAACCGGTAAAAACTTCTACGCTTTCGATGCCGACTATATCCCTTCGGATGAGGTGTATAAAACTGGAGAAAACCTGGCAAACAATCTTATCGAAACGCACCTAAGGGAACATGAGGGAGAATTTCCCGATAAAATGACCTTTAATCTTTGGTCCACGGAGTGTATTAGGAATGAAGGTATTATGGAGTCCAAAATTTTGAGCCTTTTAGGAGTTAAGCCCGTTTATGATGGATACGGCAAAGTAGTGGATCTCCAGGTAATTCCTAGAGGCATTCTAAAAAGACCGAGAGTGGACGTAGTGCTCATTCCTTCAGGACTCTACCGGGATATTTTTCCTCAACTTGTATTGCTGCTCGATAAAGCTGTAAAGCTAGCTGCAAAACAAGACGAAGTAGACAATTACGTGCGGAAGAACACAGCTCATAACTATGAAATGTTACTTGCAAAAGGGATGAAGAAAAACCTGGCCAAAGCACTTTCCGAAGTCAGGATATTTTCTACTCCAGATGGTGCTTATGGTACAGGGACCAATACAGTAATTGATGCCTCCGGCACTTGGGAAGAGGACAAAGAAGTAGCGGATGTTTTTATGAATCGTATGCACTTTCCCTACAGCGAAGGGTTTTGGGGCAATCAACCCACCAACGATTCCTTACTGATAGCGCTATTTGAAAAAAACCTATCTGGAACAAAAGCTGTGCTGCACAGCCGTACCTCTCACCTATACGGCAGTCTCGACAATGATGATTTTTTTCAGTATCTCGGAGGAACGGCCTTGGCTATTCGTGCAATAGACGGCAAGTCGCCAGAAGTGATTGTATCCAACCTGACCAACCAAGGTCAAATGAAAAATGAAAAATTAAGTTACTTTTTGAGCAAAGAGTTACAAGGACGGTATTTTAACCCAATATGGATCAACTCCATGTTGGATGAGGGATACTCAGGTGGACGATTTGTAAGACAGGTGACTTCAAACTTGTGGGGTTGGCAAGTCACTGTTCCTGAGTCCGTTACCGAAAGCAACTGGGATAACTTTTTCAAAATATACGTAGAAGATTCCTATGGACTGGACGTTGCCAAACGTTTTGAGGAATCAAAGAACTTATATGCTTACCAAGTGATGGTATCACGTATGTACGAAGCAATAAGGAAATCCTATTGGACGCCTGACGGGGAAGTAAAACAAAAGTTGCTGTCAGAGTTTCTGCAAACCGTCGAAAAGGTGGGGTTGTCCTGCAACCTGAATGTTTGTAACAACCCCAAATTGGCGGACTTTCTGGATAGTGAATTTGAGGAAGTACAAGGTATTTCATCCGAAAGCATAGAAAACTATCGAATCGAGTTGAGAGAAATTCGCAAACAAATGGCAGCAGATGGATTGCCCAATAGTGATCAGCTAGCGTCTGAGGCTGAAAACCCCAATACCTATTTGCCCGGGAAAAACGTCAAAGGCTACAAAGTAGAGGCGCTAAATGCCAAAGAAGAATCTCAATCTATTAGCGGTCCATCGCGCTGGAAATGGATAGTGTTGATAGTAGTTGGCTTGTATTCCATTATTTATTTTTTGCGGAAGCGTGGGGATAAGGGATAGATTCCATGCCGTAGTGCAGGGCAAAGTGGCCCATATCTGCAAAAAGCGTATCGATTTTCAAGACCTCCTTTTTTGAGAATAGCCATCTAAACTTGGTAATTTTATTTATAGCTTCAATATGTTAGTCGTAAGACAATCATTTTCAATGTTATAAGAGGAGGACTAACAATACGATCAAATAGATGAAAAATACAAGTCTCTCAACAAATAGTAGTGTTATTTAATTTCAAAGTCGCATAAAACGGCTATTTCAGGAATCTACAATAAACAAGCTACAGTTCAGTATTGTTGTAAGAATTGGACAGTTAACAAAAATTCGCTTAGGTATGTGCTTATTTAGTTTGATTCTAAACAAAATTCTAATGGCTATATTTGTTCCTCAAGCTGTTGGAGCAAACTAACTGGACTATTATAGAAAAAGGAACATACAACCTTAAGGAGGAGCATAATTTCGAAAAAATTTACAGAAAGTACTGGAAAAGGCTCTACCTATTTTCCTTTAAACTGATTAGAGATAAAGTCATATCAGAGGAGGTAGTTCACGATGCGTTTGTAGCTCTTTGGAAACGAAAAGGAGACTTTGACATTTCAACTGCAACAGAAGTATATCTAATAAAAACGGTGAAAACAAAAATTGTCGATCACTTTAGAAAACATAAAGTTGGAATAATTAAGAGTGACGAATGTAAAATGTGCAACGACCAAGATTTTACTTATGAGGCTATTGAGCACAATTTAGCAGTTGAAAAATTGTTCGAGGAAGATTTGGAGATTATTTTAACCCAGCTGCCCTGTCGCTGTCAAGAGGTATATCGCCTAAGTAGACAACACCACCTGACCACCAATGAAATAGCCCTAAAGCTTGGTATTTCCCAGAAGACCGTAAAAAATCATTTGACCAAGGCGCTTTCCAGAATAGATAGATTTTTGGATATTCAGTCGTAATCCTAATTTGTTAAAAACAAGTTAAAACAACTCCATTTTAAAAATTGAAGTAGGACCCCCCTTGCGTTTTCTTCGTTCTAATAAATAGAAAGCCTAACCAAAGGTGATATGAAGATAACCGCAGAACTTCTGGATAAATATGGTAAGGGACTTTGCACCCAAGAAGAGCGCAACGCTGTAGAAACTTGGATGGAAGTTCAGAGTGGATTTGAGACCATTGGCGACCAAATTCCAGAAGGTATTGAAAATACCGAACTTGAAATCGTGCAAGAACGCTTGTGGAACCGGATCAACGAAACCAGGAAAGACTTTCCACGAAATTCCGGTAAAAGCTACTTAAGACTAAATAGAATTATGCTGGCGGCTTCAGTTGCGATTCTTGTGGGACTTAGCGCTCTTTTCTTCGCTAGCAGCAAAGATATTTACCGATCCGGCTTTGGAGAAACAAAAACAATAAAGTTGCGTGATGGCACCAGAATCATACTTAATTCAGGTTCAGAGCTAGCGGTTCCCAATAACTTTTGGAATAACCCAAGGAGTGTTACTTTGAACGGGGAGGCCTATTTCGAGGTGACTGAAAATCCAGAACTACCTTTTACAGTTACCACGGATATCTCCGTCACCAAAGTTCTTGGAACCAAATTTAACTTGACTGCTTACGAAAACGAATCGAATATAATCCATTTGGACCAAGGTCGGGTTGAGTATAAAAGCCTTTTGGGCCATTCAAATCAGGCGTCCGTACTCTTGCCAGGTGAACAGGCGACAATCGTAGAAGGTATAGTTGAAAAAGAATCGACTATTGGAATCGACCATATCGCTTGGATGGAAAAAAAACTGGTTTTTACAGAGAAACCATTCGAATCGGTAGCAAAAACCCTCGAACGACATTATGGAGTTGCGTTTGAAATTAAGAAACAAGGCCTAGCCACAAGAAAATATAATGGATCACATAAAAATCAACCTCTAAAACAACTAATGGAAGATGTTGCATTTGTTATGAAATTTAAATATGTGATAGAAGGAAATACTATCGTAGTCTACTAAACTATTAAAATCAATGCTACTATGAACTAAGGAATACCAACAAAAAACCAGCACTGGGTCGGGAAACTTCGTGCTGGTCAAAATGCAATTCAATAACGAAATCAAATAACACTATTAACAAAAATATGAAATATCAAAACTTACGCTTGTTTTGCGGGAACATACAAAAGATGGTGCAAATTGCCATACTGTTTTTTGGAATAATTGACCTTTCTGCACAAAATACCATCCTTGATAAAGAAATATCCATAATCTTCCAAAATGACGCGGTTACTTCTGCACTTAAAAAAATTGAGTCCGAGGCCGACTGCACCTTCTCCTTTGAAAGTATAGATTTTGGAAACCGCACTTTTTCAAAGAATTACTCTGATACAACTTTACTGGAGATATTGAACGATATCTTCGCGGAGTACAAACTTTACTATCGCACTCGAGGTAATACCATTCTGATTCAAAACGATGCGAAAAACGGCCAGGTTATGGGTAAGGTGGTCACCAAAAATGAAAAACCAATACCTTATGTTTCGGTTAGGCTCAAGGGCACGAACTTTGGTGGTTCATCTGATACAGAAGGTAATTATTCCTTCTATGCCCCAGAAGGTGATTACATCTTGGTAGCTTCCTCAATAGGTTTTTCGACAGTCTCAAAACCTATTTCTATCAGTGCAGATGAGACAGTTACCATCAATTTTACATTATTGGAATCCACCCAAGGTCTGGATGAAGTTACAGTATTGGGTAACCGTGAGATTGGCTATGTAGCCACTGAACAATCAGGGGCTACATTTGGAAATCGGGATTTGGTGGATATTCCTCAGTCGGTCTCGGTAATTACCCAAGAGATATTAATAGATCAACAGATAAGATCTTTGGCGGATTTGGTCCGTAACGATCCCTCTGTTATCGCATCCAATCCTCCTGGATTCAACGAATCAATCAGCATTAGAGGATATGAGTTGGACAACTCCAGTAGTTATCGCAGAGAAAACTTGATATTCCAAAATCAGGCCCAGAGTCCTTTCGAAAATAAAGCTGCAGTAGAAATAATAAAGGGACCCGCCGCCATCCGTTATGGTTTTGCCCCACCGGGAGGTCTGGTAAACTATATATTGAAAAGACCTACAAAACAATCCTACGCTTGGGTGCAAACATTTGGTGACACAAATGGAAGCATTGGGATCCATGGAGATTTTGGAGGCATGGTCAATAAAAAATTTGGATATAGAATCAATGCCTTGGTTGCCAACGAGGCAACTTTTGTCAACGATGTGACTGGCCCGCGACAAATGTTCAGCGCTTTTTTTGAATGGCAACCCATCAAGAAGCTGCGAATCGATATTGAAGCGGAATATCAATATCGAGAACTGGAACAGCAGGCCTCTATTAATTTAGGTTCTTTTGATCCATCGGTCACCCCTGAAGAGATACTGCAACTTTTGGACGAGTTTGATCCCACAACGTTTATTGGTCAAAGTTGGGGGACCTATCCCACGAGGAACTTTGTTGGGTCTTTAGGTTTTGAGTATAACCTATCGGATAACTGGACGGCGCAGTTACGTCTCCAGCAAATGAATCTGGTTAGGGACCAAAGGGACGGTCGTATCCAAGGCGGAACCCTTCAGGCCAACGGGGATTTCGAAGTAAGTACTTTCTTTGATCCCTCACAGGTAAGGGATCCTTTTTCCATGGAAGGATTTGTCAATGGAACGTTCAATACCTTTGGTTTGGAACACCAGATTGCGATAGGGGGCGCCTATAGCAGAAATCCTTTGAGTATTAGTATAAGCCCCAATAGGAGAGCTACGCTCGGCCCGTCCAATATCTTTAATCCAGTCCAATATAACTTTCCAGGAACAGGGGACCTTCCCTCTCCTGAAGCCGGTCCAACGTTAGACGCTCTTATTTTTACCCAACAAGCATTTTATGTCTCAGACTTCATAAAAATTTCAGAGTCTTTGGAAGTGCTGGCCGCATTGCGATGGACGAAGCAGGAGAACGAGGATGTGTTCAACGAGGAAAGCACATTGCAAACTTCATACGAGGATGATATTTTAGTTCCGAACGTTGGGATAATCTATTCACCTGTTGAAAATTTGAATTTTTACGGTAGCTATAGTCTTGGTATAACAAACGGTCTTCAAATTCCAAGCGAAGCGAATAATTTTGGTGATGAAATCTTTCTCGATCCCGTGGAGACGGAGCAATATGAGCTGGGTTTTAAATGGGAGTTGTTCAAAAACGCTACGCTTACGGGGGCATACTTCAATATTGACCAACCCTTGGCATTTATAGACAACAACAATATTTTTAGGTACGGTGGAGGTCAAATACACCAAGGTGTTGAACTGACACTGGCCGGGAGATTGAGCGAAAAAACAAGGGTAGTGTTTGGAGGGCTCTTTTTGGATGCAGAAATAGATAATCCAGCTGAAACTGCACTTGATGGGAATCGTCCTTTTAATGCACCGGAAATTCAAGCAAATTTTTTCGTAGATTATAAACTCCCCGTCAAAGGTCTTGACGTCAATGGAGGGCTCTATTACACAGGGGAACGATTTGTGGATAACTCTGAGTCCCTTGCCGTTGATGGGTATTTCCGGCTTGATCTTGGGACTCGGTATGCGTTCACTATTATGAATACTAAAATGACAGCAAGGCTAAATATAAGAAACGTTACCAATAACGATTTCATTGAAAGTTCCGCTTTCGGATTTTTGTTTGGAGCACCTACAACAGCAGTTTTTTCATTGGCGGCCGAGTTTTAATAAGGCAACCTAGTTCATATACAACAACGGGTTAAAAAAATTTTGGTAAAAGGAAGATACATAAAGAAAGTGGTCAGGAAAGCACACTTGTGGCTGGGATTGACGTCTGGGCTTGTTCTGACCATAGTAGGCCTTACCGGCTCTCTTTATGTATTTGAACCAGAAATAATCTCTTATTTGGAACGAGAGCTCTATCAAACCAAAGGACAGCAAAACATTTTTACTGATGACATCGAAATGTCCCTGTATGTTGAGGAAATGGCCAAAAAAAAGATAGAGAGCATTCAATGGCCCAGGAGGGGTCGCGAAACCTACACTTTCAAATTCTTTGGAGACGACCATTGGTATTATTTGGACCAAACCACAGGTAAATTGACTGGCAATGGGACAGGATTAGGGAAAGAGGTCTTCGAATTTATATTTAGATTGCACACTTCCCTTACCATGGGAAATACAGGCCGTATAATAACAGGGGTCACCTCCCTTTTGTTCGCCCTAGTAATGTTAACTACAGGTCTATATCTATGGTGGCCCCGTACTAAAACGAGGAGAAAAATAGGCTTTAGAATACAATGGAACGCGAAGCCCAAAATATTGAACTATAGTTTACATAACGTAAATGGTTTTTATTTTTTCCTACCGCTCTTTTTCATTGGTATTACCGGGGGGTCTTTTTATTTTAGGGATGAAGTACGATGGGTGCTTAACAAAATCACCTTTTCAATACCTGCTAAGCAATCTGAAGTTCTTGAAGATAGATCAAATTATCACCTAGACGATTTCATGACAGTCCAACAAGTTCTCGGTGAGATGGACAAATATTATGAAGACTATGAAAGGCGAAATCTATGGATGACAAAGGAAACGGAGTCATCCTTTTCGCTTGCCTACCAAAAAAGGACAGATATTTATCCTGGGCCGGACACCACAATTTTTTTGGATATTGACCCTATATCAGGAAAGATTTTGAGCGAGTACCACCCAGATAAATTGCCAACAGGTGATGCTATCATCGCAAAATGGCTACTTCAAGTTCATTTTGGAGAGTTCGGAGGATTACCAACCCGTATTCTGTGGTGTATTGCAGGGTTAATGCCCGCTTTGTTGACCTTTACTGGGGCAAAGATTTGGTTAGGAAGAATGTACAAGAGAAAAAGAATTCCTCCCAAGAACAGGTAACATATCACATAAAAAGTTAAGTTTGGAGGAACCATTCAAAAGGCCGGGTTCTTAGTTAAGCACCCAGTTTTTCGCTGCAGTTTTAGAGCCAACCTTAGTACTCTTTTTAAACATGGATTTTACTGGATTTATCTTGACCTTAAGTTTTACCTATGGTAATCATTTCTCCATAATCAATTTGATATCGTTCAAAAGCTTCTGCCAAAGGAGTTTGGTTTATCGTGGACAATAGTATCCGGATGGGACCTGCATGTGTTACTATAGCTACTTTTTCAAAGGAAGTTGCCTTGAGTTTTGAATACCATTGGTTCACACGATGTGCAAGGATAGTCATGGATTCTCCATTTGGAACGTTATGGTTGACAAAATCCTCCATCCATGGATTTAACTCATTTTTAGGTATTTCTCCCCATGGTTTCATTTCCCAGTCCCCAAAATCCATTTCCATGAGTTGGGATGATTCTTTCATTTTTTTACTAGGTATCAATTCAGCCAATTCAAGACACCTTTTTAGAGGACTTGTGAAGACGATGTCCATCGTACCTGGAAGCTGCGCCAAAACGTGATTGGATTCATCTGAAAACGTTTGGGCCAAGGGAATATCTGATTGTCCATAACATATTCCCTTGTCAATATCAGGAGCGGTATGTCGGATTAAATAAATTTCCATGCCAACACTACAATGAGGTAAAAAACGACCTCCACAATCTGTTGTATGGCCCCTAAACAGTCGCCCGTATATCCACCAATCTTTTTATAAAAGCGGCGACCCAGGTACATTTTGACAAGATACAGGGGCATCAGAATCAAATACCACCACCATTGACCGGTTGTCAAAGACACAAAAACTAATGGAATTGTCCCAAACAGAAGAATCAATATCAAATTGGTATTGGAGTACGCCTTTGCCACCGGTTTTGCTTTACTCTGCGCATCTTCTCGAACATAATCATGGGTAAAAATCATGGTGGCCGCCATCACCCTGCTAAGCGTATGTCCATTGATTGCGACAAGCAAAAGACTGATATCATCATATTGGCCAATAATTTCTACCCAAAGTGCACTTTTAAGACCAATAAGAAGAATGAGGCCGACAACGGCATAGGTTCCCACCCTGCTATCCTTCATTATCTTTAAAATCTGCTCCTTGGTCCATCCACCGCCAAAACCATCACATACATCAGCAAATCCATCTTCGTGAAAAGCCCCGGTTAACCATACGGAAGTGGCGATAAAGAAAAATACCGCGAACCAAGGACCAACAAGCCAATGGAACAGCAATAATGCAAGCCCGGATACCAATCCCACAATCCATCCAATTACGGGAAAGTAGCGCACGGATTTATTGATGTATTCCGGACTATGATCAACCCAAGCGGGGCATGGGATTCGAGTGTAGAAAAGAACTGCGGTCAAAAATAGCTTCAACTCTTCCCTCACTTCTTTGATTTTCCGGTTACGCCTGCCGAATCAAAGCTGGCCATTTCATTTAATATCGCTACGGACATTTGCAACAAGGGATAAGCAGCGGCACAACCAGTTCCTTCTCCCAGTCTCATGTGCAGTTCCAATATGGGATGGGCATTTAAATACTCCAACGCCTTGGTATGCCCCAGCTCTTTCGAACGATGTGTAAAAATAGCGAAATCCTTAATCTGTGGGGCCAGGCGATATGCCACCAAAAAAGCAGCGGTGGAAATGAAGCCATCTACCAATGTAAGACACCGTTTAGATGCCGCCTCAAGCATACCACCAACCATTTGAGCAATCTCAAATCCTCCAAATATTGCCAGGACTTTATCCACATCTGCTTCATGGCTCAATCCATGGAATTTTTGAACTTCTTGCAGGGTTTTTAGCTTTTGTTCCAGGAAATCGCCCGTAGCACCGGTACCCTTCCCTACACAATCAGAAAGTGGGATATTGCAGAGTGTACTCATGATAAGGGATGCAGAAGAGGTATTGCTTATTCCCATCTCTCCAAAACCAATTACGTTTGTGCCTTTCCCTATAGCGTCCGCAGTTATCTCTGCCCCTTTTCGCATAGCTTTATGGCACGTCTCAAGATCCATTGCAGACCCATATCTAAAATCTGCGGTTCCGTAGTCCATTTTGGCGTGCACCAGAGGAAGCTTTGATTCAAAAATGTGGTTTACGCCTGCGTCAACCACAACGACTTCCATTCCTACCGCCGTGGACATTGCATTTATCGCTGCACCCGTATTCAAGAAATTCATTACCATCTGATATGTAACCTCTTGAGGGTAGGGATTGACCAAGCCTGATTTTGCGATGCCATGATCTCCAGCAAATACCATTACAATGGGTTTTTGCAATGAGGGCGAAAGGGTTTCTTGTACGCGCGCTATTTGGTATGCAAGATGCTCCAACTTACCCAAAGAGCCCGGTGGTTTTGTCTTGAGATTTAGTTTATCCCATATTTTTGAGTCTAAATCTGTGTTTATGGTCTCAACAGGTTTTTGAAATTTGTTCGTCATGCGCGATGTGAAATTATTTCAATTGAAGTGGTAAACCGGATACCATAAATAGGGCTTTATCAGCATTTTTTGCGATAAATTGATTCATCCAACCTTGTAGTTCTGTGAATTTTCTTCCAATATGGGTTTCAGCATGTCCTCCCATCCCGATTTCATTTGAAATGATGATAAGGGTACCTTCTTGGGCAAATAACTTTTTCATCTCTTCTTTTCCTTGTCGCAAACAGGCATGGATATCCTGCTCTAAATCCATAAACCAGTTGGTGAGCCATAAAGTGACACAATCCAAAACGACTACCCGTCTTGTTATGTCCAACTTACCGATGAATTTCTCTTCTTCCCATGTTTCCCAGCGTTCGTCCCTTTCATTTTTATGGCGCTCCACACGTTGTTCAAAATCAGCATCCCATTTCCGGGAAGTGGCCAAATAAACTGGATTTTCAGATAATTCCAAGGCCAATTTCATTGCAAAAGCACTTTTTCCCGACCTTTCACCTCCAGATATGTAATAAACCAATACAATAAAATTTAAAGTAACTGCGCGAGGCAACTACGGATGACCATCCAATAATAATACAATTTACATATACTTACAACATGAGTGTTCTTGCTGCGATATACCATGTTTCGTAGTTTATAAGTCGCTTTTTGACGGCATGTTTTAATTCCAATTATTTATTTTCTAGGCCAATGATATGATAATTAAGTAGGTAAAAATGTTATCTGATGGTTAAAACCAACCCTTGTCCAAAATCAATTAAAAATTCCAGTAAAGGATAAATCATCCTAATACTAAAATTTCATTGGCATATTTTGTAATTATTAGGCCAAGAATACAGAAACGATTAACTTAATCCATATTATTTCATAATTCTAATTACCACCATAATAGTATCCAAATGAAATTAGGAATGGACAAATGGCGAAATTTTTCAGGGCAGGTGTTCGAGGAACCGATTACAGCACTTATCGAAAATGCGATTATCAAAGAGCAAAACGCTGGCCATAGATTAAAAATATGTGTTGGTTCGGACTCTAAAGTCTATAAGTCTTATGTGACTTATGGTACGGCCATCGTAGTTCTTCGAGAAGGAAAAGGAGGATTCATGTTCATAAGAAACCAAAAAGGCACCTCAAAGATTGGTACCAAAGAGCGTATGCTCCATGAGGTAACCTTATCCGTAGAAGCGGCTTATGCTATTTGTGATGTTTTAGAGAAGTATGAAGTAGAATTGGAGGTGCACGCCGATATTAATACCGACCCAAAGTTTGAATCAAACATCGCGCTGAAAGAAGCCATGGGTTATATTTTGGGCATGGGCTTTGTCTTTAAAGCTAAACCATACGCCTTTGCGAGTTCATCTTGTGCCGATAAGGTGGTGTGATCAACCAAAAATGTCTCTCTGAAAACAGGGTTATCGTTTAGTTGAACATTAATATCTGAAATGTATCCTAGTTGGAAATATGGTTTTTTTACCCGGATTGCAAACTATAAAAAAGGGTCGATTGAAAAGATGTGGAATCGACCCTATTAACCAAACTAACTAATCCCTGTTTAACTGGACAAACACGTTTACAAGTACTAATCGAAAGCATACCTAAAACCTAGGGCAAAAGAACCTGCCTCAAGCCTATCCCCCTCACCCACATCACTCAACAGAATGACAGGTCGCCAGCTGGCTGAGAAAGCAAGTGGCACATCTGGAATCTTAAAATCTAGACCTGCATGGGGTCGCAAGGCAAATTGGGTGTCGGAGTCTTCCACCAATACTATGGTGGGCCCAACTCCAGCCAACCATTGCAGACCATCTGCACCATCAAACTCACTGTGGTACGAATAAAGGAAGGTAAATGCGGTTGCACCGTCCTCAAAGCCCAAGTCAAACTGACCCGCATGATTCTCTGCAAAGAAGTATTTCCCACTTGGTCCCACAAAGGTAAAACCATCGCCAAGATCAAGTCCCAACCCCACGGCACCAGTATATACCTGAGCTTTAGAGCAAAAGAACGTAGCAATTAAAAGAACGGATAAAAGAAAGGTTTTTCTCATTTTAAAATGTTTTAGGTTTTGGTCCTGTTTACAAAAGACCGGCTATTTCAAAGTCTCTAAAATATCTATATTACAGCATCCAAAAAATACCTGAAAACCACCAATTTTCGATTGAAATACCAAAAAAGCCACGCGAAGAGGATGATTTGCCCGTATTCCTTATTTATACATAGTTTAAAAACGTCATATCAGGCCGTTTTCCATGGCAAACCTTACCATAGCGGCCGCATTGGAAACCTTCAGTTTCTGCATAAGATTTCTGCGATGTGTTTCAACAGTAAGTGGACTGATATAAAGTTCCTCGGCAATATCGTTGGTCCTTTTTCCCGCTGCTATAAGACTGAGCACGTGTTTTTCCCTACGGGTAAGTTTGGGTAATTGTACAACATCTTGGGCAGCTGAGTCTGCCAGTATCATCTGCACCGATTTGTCATAGTAAACCCCACCATCATTTACTTTGTAAATCGCTGAAGTAAGTTCATCAGCCCCCACATTTTTCATTAGATATCCCTTGACCCCATTTTTTATCATCTTGGTAATGATACTACCTTCGTTATACGTACTTAGGACAAGTATTTTGGCATGTTTTTGACGACTCAGAATGGGTACTACCATGTCCACCCCATTAATGTCCGGTAGGTTGACATCCAACAAAATCACATCAGCGTCGTGGTCATCCAAATAAATAAGGGTACTCTCTCCATTTGTAAAGCAATCCTTTACTAGTATGCCTTCCTCATCCTCCAACAGCGCCTTTAGCCCCTCTATTACCATCGGATGGTCATCTACAATCAATATTTCTATCGGTCTATGCGGCATCCAGCTCAAAATGAATGTTCACTGTGGTACCTTCACTTTTATCACTATGGAAATCCAGTTTCCCCTTTAGATAGGCCACCCGAGTCCTAAGGTTCCCAAGTCCCATTCCTTTGCTTTCATTTTCGGATAAGGCCTCATCTGGAATGCCTACGCCGTTGTCCTCAACCGTGATATGTACATTTTTCCCATCCCTGATATATTGTATAAGTACTTCAGATGCCCCTGCATGTTTTATGGCGTTGTTTATAAGTTCTTGGATGATTCTGAACATGGTTACTTGTTGGGTCATGAGAATTCCGACTTCGTTCCCATAATACTGGAGCGTAACGGTGGTACTGCTACCTGTCATATTGCTGCAATAATCCTGTAAAGCGGCCTTGAGGCCAAATTTAACCAAGGTCTCCGGCATTAGGTTTCGGGCAATTGTCCTAAGTTCCTGCAGAGATGCATCGAGATCATCCACGACCTTTTTCAATCGTTTCCTAGGGTATTCTGAAGGTTGGTCTTTGTCGAGTTTGGAAAGGTTCAGGCTAATACCTGACAATCTGCCACCTAAACCGTCATGAAGATCAATGGCCAATCGTTTACGTTCTTTTTCCTGGCCTTCTATCATTGCCGAATATATCTTGGTCTGCTGTTCTTGCTTTAATAGTTCCAGTTCATTTTCCCGTCTACGTTCTTTATGCTTTACTTTCCGCAGTTTGTTCCTATAAAAAAGATAGGCCGTGAACGCAGCGAACACTAGGACTCCAATTAATAATGCCAGCAGGTATCCATTGGCGCGCTGTGTTTCAAGGGCAAGGTCCGCTTTATCCTTTTCGTTTTGTAGTTTTAGTAACTCTTTTTCTTTTTCTGCTGTCCTATATTGCAGTTCCAGGGCATCGATTTTTTGAATGGTATTCTGAGTCTCCACACTGTCATAGACATCTATCGCTTTTGTAAGAATTGCGTAGGCTCTCTTATATTTTCCTGCTATAGCAGCGTATGTGGACTTTTGGTAATATCCCTTAAAAACACCGATTCCATCATCACGGAGTTCGGAGTTCCCAATAAATCGGTCAATGTACTTAATAGCCTTTGCATGGTTGCCCATAGCGCTATGTATTTTGGCCATGCGCTGAACTATCAAACTATATTGTAACGATAAAGTATCATTTGGAAGGAGTGCCAGGCTGCGCTCAAGTTCGGACAGAGCCTGTTCGGGTCTATCCTCTTCCAGGTCGAATTGGCTCTTTTCAAGGTGATAATGAAAACTGTCAAATGGGTCATAGTTTCTGTGCAGGTTAGCTTTAGCTTGCTCCAAGTACCTCTTCGCAACACCCAAAGAATCAAGATTTTTATAAACTGAAGCAAGCTGAATCAAATTGTAGGTGACCTCTTTGGGGTCGCCAAGCTGCCGGTATATTTCTCGTCCCTGAACAAGGTTATCGCGTGCCTCGGAATAGTCCCCTAAATTTATGTTCTTTATCCCAAGATTGGTATAGATATTTGCCAGTTGAAAGGTATCCCTGATTTCCTTTATTACGGGAAGGATTTCATAGGTAATCTCCAGTTCCTGTTCATGCTTTCCCATGAACCCGTAGGTCAATCCAAGATTGTACTTTCCAGCGGCCCATATTGTTTTCAACGCTGTCGACGGATCCTTCTCGAGCAGTAAACTTGCCAATGAATCTCCCTTTTCCAAAAACTTCAGAGCTACTTCTGGCCTATCGTACATGTGGGCCCTACCAATCATGAAGTTGGCGTGCGCTGTGCCTTGGCCATAATTGAGTTTCTGGCTAAGCTTTAATGCATAGTTGCCATATCCAAAAGTCTTCGATGAATCAATACCGTCATAACGCTTGGTGAGCTTGCAGAGCAGGTCCACTTTTTCCTCTCCTTCCGGAATGACCGGGAGCAGTTGCTCAAGACTGTCCAGCTGACTTTCGGTAAGATGCTGTGCCACTAAGGACAACGAAAAGAGAAAGAAAACCGTTAAGACCGAAATTCGTAACATGTCTTTTTTCGAATGTATTCATTCCTTGGCAGACATCAAAGAATAAGAGGCGTCGGGGAGGGTAAAATACCTGAAAACCAGTAGCAAAAAGTATGGAATGGGCCGTGTTGGGTGTTATGACTTTTAAGACAGATATAGGATTAAGATATATCGTTTATTCGGCTTAGACCGGTAAAGATGTATTAAAGCTAGGGTTTACCAAATTTTAATGGTAAAATGGATGTTGGAAAAGGCATGTTCTCCATGTCAATCGGTTATCCAGGGAAAATATTAGTCCCATGTCTTAATTATTGGGTTGATCATTTAGAATTGATGCATAAAAAATTATCAAAGTATCTATACCGGGGTGCTTTGAGCAGCCGTTTAAAGGAACTTTTACTTAGAACGGATTTCAATTTCCTTTTCAACTTTTTTCAGCTCAGGATAGAGCGTGGCCGGACCTCCCAATGTGCATATTACAATTGTGATCATGGCCCAATCCAACTCATTATTTTCCAAATAACCTTGTATTTGAAAATATAAAAGTCCCGCAATAATTGGAATGAACACCA
>NZ_CAKZYF010000115.1 GCF_937884665.1 uncultured Allomuricauda sp.
GTGTTCCATAAAAAAAGCCCTTACTTTGTAAGAGCTTCTCTCGTTGTACTCGAGGCGGGACTTGAACCCGCACGGCCACAATGGCCATTGGATTTTAAGTCCAACGTGTCTACCAATTCCACCACTCGAGCTGGACCCAAACAAAAAAACGCTGCGAACAGCGTTTTGGAGCGAAAAACGGGATTCGAACCCGCGACCTCCACCTTGGCAAGGTGATGCTCTACCAACTGAGCTATTTTCGCATTTTAAAGAACATGCACCCTTGTAAAGATGCGGATGCAAATTTAATATATTTCTCTAAATAAGAAAGCATTTTAAGAGGAAGCTTTTTGCTTCTTGCTGAGAAGTCGCTTTATTTCATTTAACTTCATCAGCGCTTCAACCGGCGTGAGGGTGTCAATATCCAGATGCAATATCTCATCCCGAATTTCTTCCAAAAGGGGGTCGTCCAGATTAAAAAAGCTCAACTGCATTTCTTGTGAGGACAGTTGTTCCAACTTATCCGTGATTTCTTCACTGGAATGGGATTTTTCCAGTTTTTTAAGGATTTTACCTGCTCTGTAAATGACCTGTTGGGGCATACCCGCCATTTGGGCCACATGGATTCCGAAGCTATGTTCGCTTCCTCCAGGGACCAACTTTCGCAAAAACAGCACCTTGTTTTTTACCTCTTTTACGGAAACATTGTAATTTTTGATTCGCGAAAAGGTCTTGGTCATTTCGTTCAGCTCATGGTAGTGGGTGGCAAACAAGGTTTTTGCCCTGGCCGGATGCTCGTGCAAGTACTCTGAAATGGCCCATGCAATCGAAATTCCATCATAGGTGCTGGTGCC
Organism: uncultured Allomuricauda sp.; assembly: GCF_937884665.1. Taxonomy (GTDB): domain Bacteria; phylum Bacteroidota; class Bacteroidia; order Flavobacteriales; family Flavobacteriaceae; genus Flagellimonas. The sequence goes on from NZ_CAKZYF010000115.1 coordinate 834, forward strand.
TCGACCAATTTCATCCAACAATACCAAGCTGCGTTCGGATAAATTGTTCAAAATACTGGCGGTCTCGTTCATTTCTACCATAAAAGTGGATTCGCCCAAAGATATATTGTCACTCGCTCCTACCCGTGTAAAAATTTTGTCGACCACCCCAATCTTAGCGGATGAAGCGGGTACAAAACTTCCCATTTGGGCCAAAAGGGTTATTAAAGCAGTTTGCCGTAAAATAGCCGATTTACCGCTCATGTTAGGTCCAGTGACCATAATGATTTGCTGTTCTTCCCGATTCAGAACCACATCATTGGCGATATAGCTCGCTCCGGGAGGAAGCTGCTTTTCGATTACCGGATGTCGACCTTCCCGAATTTCCAAAGCGGTGGAATCGTTCATTTCCGGGAGGCAATAGCCATTGTCTTGGGCAAGACGGGCAAAACCGCAAAGGCAGTCCAGTTGGGCCACAAGCTGGGCGTTTTTTTGGACAGCGGTGATATATTCCTGCATCCAGACCAACAATTGTTCAAAAAGCTGTTGCTCCAAGCTTTGGATACGCTCCTCGGCACCTAAGATTTTTGCTTCGTATTCCTTCAGCTCTTCGGTAATGTATCGCTCTGCATTGACCAACGTCTGCTTGCGAATCCAAGATTCGGGAACCTTGTCTTTATGGGTATTGCGAACTTCAATATAATAGCCGAATACATTGTTGGAAGCGATTTTTAAGGAAGTAATGCCCGTTTGCTCCATTTCGCGAGCCAGCATTTTGTCCAAATAATCCTTTCCTGAAAACGCCAAATTCCTCAATTCATCCAATTCGTTGGAATATTCCGGGGCAATCACATTGCCTTTGGTCAGCTGAACGGGGGCCTCTTCGTTTAGGACCTCTTTGATTTTGGTCCGAAGGGCATCGCAAGTATCCAACGCTTGGCCTATTGCCGTCAGCGCTTCATTTTGGCTTTCTAGAGCGATTTGTTTTATGGGAATCAGTGCTTCCAAACTGTTTTTAAGTTGCACCACTTCTTTGGGGTTGATTTTTCCAATGGCCAATTTGGAAATCAACCGTTCCAAATCGCCCATAGGCTTTATCCAGTGCCGAAGTTTTTCCAAAATGGTTTCAGATTCCTTCAAAAAACCAACAACACTGTGCCTTTCTTTAATACCGTTGATGTTCTTCAATGGAAGCGCCAACCAACGTTTTAAAAGGCGTCCTCCCATCGGTGAAAGTGTTCTGTCGATCACATTGATCAACGTCACGGCATTCGCATTGTGGGAATGGTACAGTTCCAGGTTTTGGATGGTAAAACGGTCCATCCACACATAATCCTCTTCAGCAATGCGTTGAATGGTATTGATGTGCTGCAAACGGGTGTGCTGCGTTTCGGAAAGATAGTGCAAAACCGCACCTGCGGCCACAACGCCATTTTTAAGATGGTCAACCCCAAATCCTTGTAACGTCTTTGTTTTAAAGTGTTGGGTCAATCGCTCTTGTGCAAAATCCTCCTGAAAAATCCAGTCTTCCAAAAGGAAGGTATGGTATTGTGGTCCAAACTGTTCTTGAAAGTCCTTTTTGTGGTTTTTGGAGACCAAGACTTCATTGGGGGAAAAATTCTGCAGGAGTTTGTCCGCTTGCTCCACGGAGCCTTCGCTAGTTAAAAATTCCCCGGTTGAAATATCGAGAAAGGCAAGCCCGATTTTTTTTACACCGTGAAAAATGGCAGCCAAAAAATTATTGGTTTTGGAGTTAAGAATGTCGTCGTTCAACGCTACTCCGGGAGTTACCAGTTCGGTTACCCCGCGTTTTACAATACTTTTGGTCTGTTTTGGATCCTCCAGTTGATCGCAAATGGCAACGCGTTGCCCTGCTTTTACCAGTTTGGGCAAATAGGTATTCAAGGAATGGTGCGGAAATCCGGCCAGTTCTGTCTTGTCGCCCCCATTGTTGCGATGGGTAAGGATGATACCCAAAATTTTGGCAGCCTTCACCGCATCTTCACCAAAGGTTTCGTAAAAATCCCCAACCCGAAAAAGTAGAAGGGCATCTGGATGTTTGACCTTGATGGCATTGTACTGCTTCATCAATGGCGTAACTTTCTTCGATGTACTTTTAGATGCCAAAACGCTGCTTTTCTTTTTACTTTTGATGGATAGACCGCTATGAACGAAAATACCTTTTTCTTTATAAGCCCAAAATTTTTGTTGATATCTTGAATCGTATCGTTAAAAAATAGGTATGCGCAAACTGCAAAATCATGAGTTGGACAGACTGAGTATAGCTGCTTTTAAGAAGGCGGACAAGTTGCCCGTAATCCTTGTTTTGGACAACATCCGTAGTTTGAACAATATAGGTTCTGTATTCAGGACCGCCGATGCCTTCCGAATAGAAAAAATAATACTGTGCGGTATAACGGCCACCCCCCCTCACAAGGATATCCGAAAAACCGCCTTGGGGGCCACGGAAAGTGTGGACTGGGATTATCAGAAAAGTACACTGAAAGCCGTTAAAACACTTCAAGGGGCTGGAATTTGTGCAGTTGCGGTAGAACAGGCCGAAAATGCCATGATGCTCCAAAGTTTTACCCCAGAACGTGACCGAAAGCTCGCTTTTGTTTTTGGGAATGAAGTAAAAGGTGTAGGGCAAGATGTCGTTTCAGCTTGCGATCATGTTGTGGAGATACCTCAGTACGGTACCAAACACTCTTTGAACATTTCGGTCAGCGTTGGCATGGTGGTTTGGGATGTTTGGGTGAAAAGCCAATAAAAAAAGCCCCGATAAATCAGGGCCTTACTATAGTTTGAGTTAGTTAGTCTCTTATGTAGACAGGGCTAATAAAATAAAACCATCCGTTATATCCAAACATTTTCCAAAAATTCTCTTAAAAATAAGTGGAAAGAACCTTATCCTGTAATTGGTCCAAAATATGGATATAATCTGATTGGTGGGATACAAAATCCAAGTCATTTAAATCCAGGATAATACTATTTTGATTTGGATGACCTTTGATAAAATCCAGATACCCTCGATTTATTTTTTCTAGATATTCAGCTGGGATACTTTGCTCATAGGGCCTGCCCCTCTTTTTTATGTTGTCCAACAGACGATTTGTATCCTGGTAGAGATAGACATAAATATCCGGTTTCTTCACCTCGTTGTACATAAAATTAAAGACCTTTCGGTACAAATCAAATTCCTCGGCTTGTAGGGTGATTTTAGCAAAAATCAGTGATTTGAAGATATCATAGTCACTTACCATAAATTTTTTGAACAGGTCAAACTGTGTGGTATCATCCGTGAATTGTTGGTACCTATCCGCCAAAAAAGACATTTCCAGTGGAAATGCGTAACGGGTTTGGTCCTTGTAGAATTTGGGCAAAAATGGATTGTCCGCAAAGCGCTCCAAAACCAATTTGGCATTAAAATCATGGGCAATCATCTTGGAGAGGGTTGTTTTTCCCGCTCCTATATTGCCTTCAATGGCCAAAAACTGGAGTTGTGCGAACAGTGAGGCCCGGTCTTTCAATAATTTTATCGGAATTTTTTTAAGCTCAGAACGTTTTTTTATTTGCTGAAGTAGGTTGCGGATATCCTGGTTCGCCAAAGGATGGTAATACTGCGGGGCGATATCGGCAAGGGGTTTGAGCACAAATGCCCTTTCGAGCATTTTTGGATGCGGAACCATCAACTTTTCAGTTTCGATGATTTCGTTATCATATAAAAGTAGGTCAATATCGAGCGTACGCGATTGATACCCTTGACCCTTTTTGCGTTCCCTTCCAAAATGGCGTTCTATGGAAAGTAAGCTTTCCAACAACTCCAAAGGTTTTAAGTTGGTATGAATTAGAATACACGCGTTCAGAAAATCCCCCCCCTCAAAATCTTCAGCAGGATTCTCATACATGGTAGAAACCCTTGAAACCGTCCCAACCCTTGAAGCTAGCTCAAAAATGGCTTTTTGTAAGGTTTGGTACCGATTTCCCAAATTGCTCCCCAGCGATAAGTATGCTTTGTGTTCCCCACCCATAATCAAGTAGACAAAGTAAGCAAAACAATACAACAATGGTTATCTTTGCCACGCATTAAATTGTTATGAAATGAAGTTTTTAAGGAATTTACTTGCCGCTATTTTAGGGACGCTGATAGCATTTGGAATAGTATTCGTCATGTTTTTTATTTTTGCGGCTTTAATGGGGAGTTCTGATGGTGGTGTGGTCGTGAAAAAAAATTCTGTTCTGGAGCTCGGTTTTGCGGAACCCATAAAAGATTATGTAGGAGTGGATGAATCCGATCCTTTTTCCGGACTTTGGGACGAAGGTGTCGGTTTGGATGTACTGCTCCATGCCATACAGGAAGCATCGCTGGACGAAAACATTCGAGGTATCAGTCTTACCACCAGTTTTCTTCAAGCCGGATTGGCACAGACCCAAGAAATTCGGAAAGCGCTGCTCGATTTTAAACTTTCCGGAAAATTCATTTACGCCCATTCCGATTTCTTTACGCAAAAGGATTACTATCTGGCGAGTGTGGCCAATAAAATCTATCTCAATCCCGTAGGTGCTATGGACTTTAAAGGTCTTTACTCTGAAGTTTTGTATTTCAAGGAGCTACAAGAAAAATCAGGGGTCAAAATGGAGGTCATTCGCCATGGGAAGTACAAAAGTGCCGTGGAGCCATATCTTTCCGATTCGATGAGTGAAGAGAACCGAACACAAATACAGGAACTACTTTCCTCCATCTGGGGCACCATGATCGAGGATATCGCCAACTCCAGGAACATCAACCCTTATAATTTGAATAACATAGCCGATACTCTTGGCGCGCGTACACCAAATTACGCCTTGGCGTCGGGATTGGTAGATGACCTTTTACACCATGATGAGTATGAAGCTATACTCAAGGATGAATTGGGGTTGAACGAGGACGATACGCCCAATTATGTGGACTTTTTCGATTATGTGGACAAGGTTAAAAACAGAAACCTACCCTCAGGTAAAGACAAAGTGGCCATCATTTATGCCCAAGGTGAAATTTTGTACGGGGAAGGTGATCGTGAAATTATCGGACAGGGAATGCTGGTTGAGTCTCTGCAAAAGGCGGTCAAAAATGATGCGGTAAAAGCTATCGTACTTCGCGTGAATTCACCGGGAGGAAGCGCTTTAGTATCCGATATCATATGGCGTGAGGTCGAAATCACCAAAAAAAGCAAACCCGTGGTGGTATCTTTCGGTAATGTGGCCGCGTCCGGTGGATATTATATTGGAGTGGCCGCTGATAAGATCTATGCAGAACCTACGACCGTTACCGGTTCCATAGGTGTTTTTGGAACGATTCCCAATATTAATGCGTTGGCCGATAAAGTTGGCATCAATGCCGAGCAGGTAGGTACCAATCAGAACTCGGTGGACTATTCTTTTTTTGAGCCTATGACCGAATCCTTCAGGGCCGTTATCAAAGAAGGTATTGAAGAAACTTATAACACCTTTTTGGAGCGGGTAGCTTCTGGAAGGAACATGACACCGGATGAAGTGGATGCCATCGCCCAAGGGAGGGTTTGGAGTGGTCTTGAAGCACAAAAAATTGGCTTGGTGGATGAGTTGGGAGGTTTGGATGACGCAGTCGAAGGCGCAGCCCAGTTGGCCGGGATAGAATACTATGGCATCCGAAAGTATCCGAAGTATAAATCAGGTTTTGAGAAATTCATGGAAGACATAAGTGGTGCCAAAAGCAAAATGGCCGCTACGGTTATTGAAGAAGAACTGGGGGCGGACGCCTATAATGTATTTAAAGAGTCCAATTAGGTATCCCAATAACATGAATTCCAGGCGAAAATGCCGTTCAGCTTTATCATTAGATAATCGGATGACGCAAATAGACAAACGTTTTGCGTTTTCCATTTATCTGTATTTGGGCGCATTGTTCATAACCTCTTTGGTAGTTTCCAATCTTATTTTTCAGAAATTCTTTTCTTGGCAGCCGTTTGGGAACATTACTATTTTTGGGGCACCTCTGTTTGAGGTATCTGTAGGTATTTTGCCATATCCTCTAACGTTTTTGATCACTGATCTCATTTCGGAAATTTTCGGAAAGAAAAAGGCCAATCAGGTGGTGGTGGCCGGAATCTTTGCTTCCTTCTTTTCATTGGCCATCGTTTATACGGCCTCGGCCGTTTCCGCCACGGAATGGTCCCCGGTTTCCAATACCATGTTCAAGGATGTCTTCGGAAATACCATCGTCGCCGTTTTTGCCTCAATGATGGCCTATTTATTGGCGCAATTCGTGGATATTCAGATTTATCATTTTTGGAAACGGGTAACAAAAGGCAAATATCTATGGTTGCGGAACAATTTTTCCACCTTCTCATCCCAGTTTATTGATACGTTTACCGTGGTACTGTTGCTGTGCTCCTTTGGTGAAATTCCGTGGAGTCTTTTTTATGGATTGGTGGTCAGCGGATTCTTGTTCAAAGTTTTGATTGCCTTTTTGGACACCCCTTTGCTGTATTTCTTCGTATATCTGTTAAGAAAAAGATTTAACTTAAAAATAGGGGAAGAGATATCGTTGGATTGACCACTTCTCTGTTACTTTGTTATCTCAAATCTTCCGTCATGAAAAAAAAGCTCCTTAAAATAGTAGGGATCAGTGTATTGATTCTTATTGGTCTTCTTATTGCCCTACCATTTTTTCTACAGGGCAAAATCGCGGATATCATAAAAAATAAAGTCAATAACAGCATAAATGCGACCCTGGATTTTGAGGCGGCCAGCTTGAGCTTGATACAAAGCTTTCCAAATGCCCAGGTATCGTTAACCGAAATTTCCCTTATCAACCATGCCCCTTTTGAAGGCGATACCTTGTTCTATTCGGGAGAAGTTGAATTGAAAATGGGTATTTCCGAACTTTTTAAAAGTGCCGAAGACCCGCTTTCCATCAAGTCTTTGAAGATTTCCGATGCGAAGCTCTCCATTCAAGTGGATACTGATGCCAATGCGAACTATGATGTGTCGAAGGAAAGTGAAGGGACCCCTGAAGAGGAAACGTCCTCGGATTCCTTTAAGCTAGCGTTGGAAGCATATACCATTTCCAATACCGATATCAGTTATGACGATTATTCTAGCGGTATGCATTTGGAAATCAATGAAATGAACCATTCAGGTACAGGAGACTTATCTTTGGACACTTCTGAGCTCAAGACCACCACAGACGCCTTGGTTTCTTTCGAGTTGGATAGTACGCGTTACCTAAACAACAACAAATTGTTTCTGGATGCTTTGCTTGGAATCGACTTGAAGAACAACAAATATTCCTTTCTGGAAAATAAGGCCCTTGTAAATCAACTACCCTTGGTTTTTGATGGTTTTGTGCAAGTCAACGAAGATAATCAGGAAGTGGATATCAACTTTAAAACCCCTTCTTCAGATTTTAAAAACTTTCTTGCAGTTATCCCGGAGGTGTACTCCAAGAATATAGAGAATGTAAAAACAACAGGTGAATTTAAGGTGAGCGGGGAATTTAAGGGCGTTGTAGATGAAGAACATATTCCCAAGTTTACCATCCAAATGAATTCGGACAATGCCTCGTTTAAGTATCCGGATTTGCCCCAGACCGTGCAGAACATCAGTATTGATGCTGTAGTGGAGAACAAGACAGGGGTTACCGAAGATACCTTCGTGGACATCAAGCAGCTTTCTTTTGCAATTGGAGAGGATACGTTCAATCTTTCATCGCGAATCACAGATTTACTGGGCAACACCAAGGTAAACGCGCATGCGGACGGGAGGATGAATTTGGGAAATCTGTCCCAGGCCTATCCTTTGCCCGAAGACTATAATCTCAAAGGCCTACTGACCGCAGATGTGACCACTGCTTTTGATATGGCATCCGTTGAGGCCAAGCGCTATGAAAATACACAAACTTCCGGCGCTTTGAAATTGACGCAATTTGAATACAACAGCGAAGAACTGAAAAATCCACTTACCATCAATGAAGCGTCACTTAGTTTTAATCCGCAGACCGTCGCCTTAAATTCTTTTGACGGCAAAACGGGACAATCGGATTTTAAAGCTTCAGGAACCTTGACCAACCTCCTGGGATACCTCTTTAACGAGGAAGCCATTCAAGGAAATTTTGATTTGACTTCCACTGTTTTTGCAGTCAATGATTTTATGGTAGATAGTGAGTCCCAGGACTCCGATTCTGAAACTTCTTCAGAGCGTTACGGGGAAGAACTAAAAATACCTTCCTTTTTGGACTGTACCATTGACGCAAAAGCGGGTACCGTACTCTACGATAACCTTAACCTAAAGGAAGTACAGGGAACTTTGGTCATCAAAGACCAGATCGCTACCGTACAGAATTTACAGTCCAATCTGTTTGGAGGTATTTTGGGACTAAAAGGCTTTGTCTCCACCAAAGAGGCCACCCCCACCTTCTCCATGAGTTTAGGTATGGATAATTTCAATATTGGCGAATCTTTTCAATCCCTAGATTTGTTCAAGGCCGTGGCCCCCATCGCCAGTGCCCTACAAGGAAAGTTGAACTCGGATATCAAGCTTTCAGGAATTCTTAAAAATAATTTGACCCCCAACCTGACTTCACTTTCGGGCGATGTTTTGGCAGAACTTTTGGCAACACAAGTAAACCCAGAAAAAGCACCTTTGTTATCCGCATTGAACGGTCAGATGAATTTTTTGGATGCTAAAGATTTGAATTTGAGTGATTTAAAAACGGTTTTGAGCTTTGATAACGGGGCTGTTAAGGTGAAACCCTTTACCGTGAATTATAAGGATATTGCGGTGAACGTCTCAGGAAGTCATACTTTTCAAAAGGAAATGGAATATCAAGCCACTTTGGATGTACCGGCCAAATATCTAGGAAGTGAGGTCAATACGCTCATTGCCCAGTTGAACGAATCCGATATGGAAGATGTGACGATTCCTGTGATAGCGAATATTGGGGGGAGTTATACCAATCCTACAGTAAAAACAGATTTGAAGTCCGGGGTAAGTTCTTTGACGAATCAATTGGTCGAAATCCAAAAGCAAAAGTTGTTGAATAAAGGGAAAGATACCGCTAGTGATCTATTATCCAATGTTTTGGGAAAAGACAAGGATTCAACAGGAACCCGGGGATCATCTACTGGTGAGGTACTGGGCAGTTTGTTGAGTGGAAATGAGAAAGCCAAAGATTCCGCAACAGATAATACTGAGGAAGACGCCGTAAAAAATACAGCTAAATCCCTTCTGGGCGGATTGTTGGGCAAAAAGAAGAAGGAAAAGGAAAAGGATTCGGTAAAATAGAAACTAGTTGATGTTCAATCCTACATAATACCCCTCGTGACCTCGAACATTGAAAACCGTATCGTTCTCAAAAATAAGATATTGACCCTTTATACCTTTTAGAATACCGGAAAAGGATGGGTTTTTTTCCAGATTCAGACTTTTGACTTTTTCAGGATACCGCAAAACTGGAAATTCTAGTTGGGTCTCGATCTTGTTTTCAATAAAATAATCGGAAACCTCATTGGGAATGTACGATTTGAGTTTTTGTCTCCATTCCGGTAAATCAATATCCTCAATTTCATTTTTGAGCATTTTCTGCCAACTGGTCTTGTCACTCACATGCGCTTTAAGTGCGACTTCCGTGATACCGGCCAAATACCGATTGGGAACTTCAACAATTTCTATGGCTTCATGGGCACCTTGATCTATCCAACGCGTGGGGACCTGCGATTTTCTGGTGACACCTACTTTCACATTGCTTGAATTGGCCAAATAGACAATATGTGGCTGCAGTTGCACGCGCTTCTCGTAGTCCAGATCCCGATCTTCTATGTTCAAGTGTGCTTTACTGAGTTCGGGTTTCATGATCCAGTCTCCGGCTGCCGCGGTCTCAAAAAAATAGGATTTACAAAATCCTTGACGGTAGATGGGTTCATTTTTGCCGGTGCCAAGGCATTGGTACTTGATGAACTCAATTTCGAGCTTTCGATTCAAGGCTTGGTTCATGTTTATAAAATCGTTCTCAAAAACCAAAAAATATTGGATGGGACTTCCTAATTCAGTTCGCATTTTGCGCAAAACACCTTCAAAAAGCATAGCGGGATTACCGTATTTTAGTTGATTTGATAATGATGTGAAGATACGCTATTTTAGCGCTTGGCTCCAATACCGATAAAGCCAAAGATACCTAAAATGCCAATACCATTATTCAACTCTGTTGCCTCTTGGTTTCTGAAAAAGCGCTACCATCAGATTGAACTTTTTCTAAAGTATCCTTTGGATGTTCAAAATGAGGTACTGCACCAACTCATGGACTTTTCAAGGGAAACATTGATCGGTAGAAAGTACGGGTTTGGAAAAAACCTCAAATATGAAGAGTTCCGCAGTAGGGTACCTATGATGGACTACGAACAGATGGCCCCGATGATCGATAGGGCACGAAAAGGGGAACAGAATCTTTTTTGGCCAACGCCCATAAAATGGTTCGCCAAGAGCAGTGGTACCACTAATGCCAAGAGCAAGTTTATTCCCGTAAGCCCAGAAGCCCTTGAAGATTGTCATTACAAGTCCAGCAAAGACCTGTTGTGTCTCTATCTAAACAATAATGAGAATTCACAACTCTTTTTAGGAAAAAGTCTACGATTGGGAGGTAGCAAAGAACTTTATGAGAACAACGGTACTTTTTTCGGAGACCTATCGGCTATTTTGATTGACAATATGCCCCTTTGGGCGGAATTCAGCAGTACTCCCAGCAGTAAAATCTCCTTGATGGGGGAGTGGGACACTAAACTGGAAGCCATTATTGAGGAGAGCATTAATGAGAACGTGACCAGTTTGGCCGGAGTACCGTCATGGATGTTGGTACTTTTAAATGACGTTTTGGAACGTACGCAAAAAGACCATCTCTTTGAAGTTTGGGAAAATTTGGAGGTCTACTTTCACGGTGGGGTGAGTTTCGCTCCTTACAAGGAACAATATCGAAAATTACTGCCACGGAAAAACTTCAATTATTATGAAACCTATAACGCTTCAGAGGGCTTCTTTGCCATTCAGGACCAAAACAATTCGGAAGACCTTCTGTTGATGCTGGATTATGGCATTTTTTACGAATTCATCCCAATGATGGGAAATCAGGCGGGAGAAGAAGCCGTTCCATTATGGGAGGTCGAAATTGGTGTCAACTATGCTTTGGTGATTACCACAAATGCCGGATTATGGCGTTACAAGATTGGGGATACCGTACGATTTACATCTAAAGATCCATATCGAATACGGATTACGGGTCGTACCAAACATCATATCAATACTTTTGGGGAAGAACTTATTATAGAAAATGCTGAAGAAGCGCTCAAACAGATATGTGTAAAAACCAACTCGGAAATCATGGACTATACTGCAGCGCCCATTTTTATGAACGGTTCTGAGAAAGGGGGCCACGAATGGTTGATTGAGTTTAGAAAACCTCCTGGGGACATCGCTTACTTCACCGAGTTTCTTGATAATGCTCTGAAATCCCTGAATTCGGATTATGAGGCAAAACGGTACAACAACATGACCTTGGACATGCCCAAGGTGCATCTGGCCAGAAAAAATCTGTTCCGGGATTGGCTCAAATCCAAAGACAAATTGGGGTGACAGCATAAAATCCCCAGATTGTCCAATGAAAGGACATATATCGATGAATTGCTTCAGATGAACAATTAATTGCGTTTTTTCCGTTGTTAATAGGGAACTTACCTTACCAAATCAAACGAACACAAGGCAAATAACTACATAATGGCAGAAAAACTTATTGTAATTTCAGACATGTGGGGTGTGAAAAAAGGACTTTGGATTACCTCCTACCTGGGATATCTCCAACAATATTTTGATATTGTCTTTTATGATTCGCAGCAGCTCGGTAATCTGGATGTTACCGTTTCCACCGAAAAAAACATCCACAATGCCTTTGTTGAAGGTGGCATTGATACCGCCGCGGAACATTTATTGAACAAATCATTGGACCCTTGCCATTATCTCGCTTTTAGTACAGGTGGCACCATTGCCTGGAAGGCCGCACTTAGAGGACTGCCCATGAAATCACTGACTGCGGTTTCTCCTACACGTATTCGTCTTGAAAAAGAAAAACCGGATATTCCCATGCGTTTGACCTTCGGGGCCAAGGATACCTTTATGCCCAGCGCTAAATGGGCCAAGGCAATCGGTGTAAAACTCGATATCATACCCAATTTTGGCCATGATTTATACACTGATGAAAAAATAATATCGGATGTGTGCCTGGGCCTGTTACAAAAAGTAACAAGTACCTCGATAAAATAGTTTTAAGAAACTGCCTTTAGTTTCTTTATGGTCTCGTGGGAGAGTTTCTCCTCTGCGTAGGCCTTGGTCACTTTGAACTCGCTTTCTTCGCTACTCGGTAGTGTGAACATGGCATCTGTAAAAACGGCTTCGCAAAGCGATCGAAGACCTCGGGCTCCTAATTTATATTCTACAGCTTTATCCACGATATAGTTGAGCGCCTGTTCCGTAATATTGAAAGTAATGTTATCCATGGCAAACAACTTTTCGTATTGTTTGATGATAGCATTTTTCGGTTCCGTAAGAATGGCGCGGAGGGTTTTTGCGTCTAAAGGATTCATGTGGGTCAAGACGGGCAGTCTACCAATAATCTCAGGAATGAGTCCAAATTCTTTTAAATCCTTTGGGATGATGTATTGTAAGATATTTTTGCTGTCCAAACTGTCCTCAGCTTTTGAGGCACTATACCCTACAGCTTGCATGTTCAACCGTTTGTTAATGATGCGCTCGATGCCATCAAAAGCACCGCCCGCCACAAATAAAATATTTTCAGTGTTGACTTCGATGAATTTTTGGTCAGGGTGTTTTCTACCGCCTTTTGGTGGGACGTTGACAACAGTTCCTTCCAAAAGTTTCAAGAGTCCCTGCTGAACTCCCTCTCCGGACACATCCCGGGTGATGGAAGGATTATCACTTTTACGTGCAATTTTATCAATTTCATCAATAAAAACGATACCTCTCTCCGCTTTTTCCAATTTATAGTCAGCAGCTTGGAGCAATCGAGTCAGAATACTCTCCACATCTTCCCCAACAAAACCCGCTTCGGTAAGGACAGTGGCATCTACGATGGCCAAAGGTACATTGAGCATTCTAGCTATAGTCTTGGCAATCAAAGTTTTACCTGTTCCCGTCTGACCCACCATAACAATGTTGCTTTTCTGGATTTCAATTCCATCATCATTGTTTTTAGGTTGTAGTAACCGTTTGTAGTGATTATAGACAGCAACGGCCATTACCTTTTTGGTCCGTTCTTGGCCAATTACGAAAGTATCCAGAAAATCTTTGATTTCCATGGGCTTTTTAAGAATCAGCTCCGAGGATAAATCTTGATTTTTGGTTTGTTTGGACTCCTCAGCAACAATGCTATGGGCCTGTTCGATGCACCTGTCACAAATGTGGGCATCCAGTCCGGCAATTAATAAATTCGTCTCTGGTTTCTTTCTGCCACAAAAAGAGCATTCTAAATTTTCTTTTGCCATATACCCTTGAGGTTCAATTCACAATAACGTAAAAAAAGATGGAAATCATGCGTTTATACGCAGTTTTTTAACAATCTCTATCGTTCATCTTACTTTTCCCTCGCTAAAACTTCATCGATCATACCATACTTTTTTGCTTCTTCGGCTTTCATCCAAAAGTCGCGATCACTGTCTTCGTAAACCTTATCAAAAGTTTGGCCTGAGTGTGTGGCAATAATCTGATAGAGCTCATCTTTAATTTTAAGTACTTCCTTGGCGGCTATTTCGATATCACTGGCTTGACCTTGGGCCCCCGAGAGCGGTTGGTGAATCATCACCCGGGAATGGGTAAGTCCGCTTCGCTTTCCTTTCTCACCGGCACATAGGATGATTGCTGCCATGGATGCTGCGATACCGGTACAAATGGTCGCCACATCTGGTTTGATGAACTGCATGGTATCGTAGATGCCCAGACCTGCGTAAACGCTGCCGCCCGGGGAGTTGATGTAAATTTGGATATCTTTTGACGCATCGGCACTTTCCAAGAACAGTAGTTGGGCCTGTACAATATTGGCCACCTGGTCGTTGATACCGGTTCCCATAAAGATGATTCTATCCATCATCAATCTCGAGAAAACATCCATTGCAATAGCATTCAGTTGTCTTTCTTCGATGATATTTGGGGTCATGTTCACGGGATACATGCTACTGATTATTTTGTCGTAGTACATGCTGTTCACTCCGTGGTGTTTGGTAGCGTATTTGTTGAATTCGGTAGCGTAGTCCATGGGATATTGTTCAATTTAGCTTAAAAAAAAGGTGCCGAAAGCTTTACTTTTCGGCAAGGTAAAGATACTTAATTTTCTTTTAGGCACTATTAACCGTAGACTTCCTTAATGAAGTTGTCATACGACACTTCCTTTACTTTTAGATTAGCTTTTTCCTTGAACAGTTTTAGGAGTTTTTGGCTCATGAGCTGCTCCGAGAGCCGCTTAACCTCGTCCTGATTGCCCAAAACCCGATGCGCTACATTATCCAACTCTTCTTCTTTGGGGTCTAAGTGACCGTATTGGGCCATTTGGGATTTTATAAAGCCTTTGGCAAATTCTTTAAGCTCATCCATTTGCACTTGAAGGTCATTTTCCTTGATGATTTTTCCTTCAATAAGCTGATAGCGCAATCCCTTTTCAGACTTTTCATACTCTTCCTTGGCCTGGTCATCGGTCAATGGATTTTCCCCACTGACCTGAATCCATTTGGTCAAAAATGCTGCAGGAAGATTGAATTTGGTGTCTTCTATAAGTTTTTCGGTGATATCGTTCAATAGTTTTTGGTCGGCTTGCTGTTCAAACTGTTTCTCAGAGTCTTCTTTAATCCTGTCCTTCAGTTCTTGTTCTGATTTTACGGATTCGGGACCAAATAATTTGTCGAACAATTCCTGATCCAAGGCGGCAGCTTGTCTCTCGTTTATTTCCTCAACGGAGAAAGTAACCTCGACATTTAATTTTTCGGCCTTGTCCTTGTCGATTCCCAAAGCACTTGTGAGCAGGTAGTCCTCTTTGAACAAGCCCTTGGTATTCAGGCTTACTGTTTCCCCTACCTTTTTTCCACGTAAGGCATTTAGTGCTTTTTTACTTTTTATTTTATCCAGTTCTATGGTTGTCTTGTTTTCAATGGCCTCATCTTCATTTTTGAAAACACCGGTCACCTCGTCCGTGGGACCAACTTCTGTTTTGGAGACCAGTTTGCCATATTGCTTTTGAATACGTTCCACTTGCTCCTCAATCATTTTTTTGTCAGCGACAATTTTATATTGGGTAACGGCCTTTTTGCTTTTCAACTTAACCTCAAAGTCTGGCGCAAGACCTAATTCGAATTCAAAATCCAACACTTCTTCGTCCCAGTCAAAATTGTCTTGTTGCTTCGGCAGCGGATTTCCCAAAACATCCAACTTTTCTTCCGTTAGGTATTTATTGAGATTGTCTTGTAGCAATTTGTTCACTTCATCTACCAAAACGGCTTTCCCGTATTGTTTCTTTATCAATCCGATGGGAACTTGACCTTTTCTAAAACCAGGAATATTTGCTTGTTTTCGGTAATCCCTTAAAATCTTATCAACCTGTTCTTGGTAATCTTCCTTGCTGATGGCAACTTTAACAACCGCATTCAGTTCATCAATCTGTTCTTTTGTGATATTCATCTGCTACCTAAAATTTTGCTAGTAAAAAATTGGGTGGCAAAAATACGGTATTTTCTGTTGGTCAACAACTTTTTAAAGTGTTGGTTTTCAAAGTCTATGATTTCTTTTTATCCTCACTGAAAAAAGAATGTAAAATGGATTGTAAAACGGAAAGTAAAATACTAAAAACTATGGCCCAAAAAATACTGTTCACCTGAAATCCTGAGATAAAATGAGCAGCCATCAAGATTATTATCGCGTTGATTATCAGAAGAAAAAGCCCCAGTGTCACCACGGTAATCGGAAGAGTCAGAATTACGAGTACGGGTTTTACCAGAAAGTTCAAAATGCTCAAAAGCACGGCGACCAGTATGGCAGAGGTAAACGAATCGACCCCTACTCCCGGAAGGACATAAGCCAAAATTACTACGGCAATTGCGTTGAGCAACAAACGAATGATACGTTTCATTATTTACGTAATTAGGTGAACAAAAAAAGCACCACATTGTGGTGCTTTGAAGATATAATTTTTAAGTGGTTAGTCAATATACAATCCAGTAAAATCCAGCGGGTTGACACCGGGAAGATTTGAACCGTATTTCGTATTGATCGCATCAATAAAAGCATTGGCCAAAATAGCATATCCACGAGGTGCAGGGTGAACCCCGTCCAACGAAAAACCACCGCCTGTCGCGAAGGTGGAGGTGACCGTACTGCCATCTGCTAGTGGGATTCCATTTGCATTAAGGTCTGCCAACAGCGAATTGGCATCAACAAAGGCCAAATCAAATTGGGTCGCGAGACCTTCAATGGTCTGGTTATATGCTGCTAAAGCCGTAGCAACTGCTTCCTGTTCTTCCGGTGTAAGTACCCATTGATCTCCCAACGGTACTGCCAATCCATTAACGGAAGTCGGGTCATCGGGATTGGCCAAAGTTCCGATAAAAGATCCTGAAGTCAAGGTCATTAGGTCTTCGGCAGTAGTCTGTCTTAAATTGACCAGAGCAGGGTTTATAGCTGTTAGATCGGTCAAATCCTCATCCAATATCACTACCGGATTGGGTACTCCGGCGGTAAAGGTTATGGTTCTTGCGGCTAATTCATCGGCATCGATGGCATTCCCGCCGAATGCCAGTTGCAACCCACCATTATAAGCAGCGTATGCAGCATTGAGAGAAGCGGCAGTAGCCTCATCAAGGGGAACCGGGTTAAACGGTACGGTGGTAAAAAATGGTATATCCGTCACATCCGGTAAATTGGCAATTACCCCCTCGGCACCATTTGCGGTCATGGTCTGTAGAATCCCTCCGATGGCATTGCCCAAAAGACCGGGATCTGTAATATCATTACGTCCGTAATCCAGGGGATTCGCATTACCGGTGCGGTCAACTCCTGAACCACCATTGGTGGCGTACAGCAAAATATCATTGGAACCTATCCATAAAGAAAAAAATGTAGCGCTTTGTGCTGCGGCATCTCCGAGAACCGAGGCAGTTTCAGAAGAGGAAAATCGTGCAAAATAAGGATTGGCCGTTCCACCTGCTACCCCGACAACGCTTCCATAGCCCTCTGCCAACAATTCATAACTTTTTGCTCCTGGCACACCCATATTGTTGAAGGTGCCCGTCAGTTTTGTGGATATCTCAGTGGTCCCATTACCAGGAACCGCGGTTGGCGTAGGTCCATCAGGTGTAAATGCCAGAAAAAAGCGATTTGGTAAAAGTGCATTTCCATTTAAGGTAGCACCTCCTAGATTATCTGCCATAAAGGGGATGGAAAATGTACCTCCACCGACCAGCTCGAAGTTGGAAGCCAACATATTTGGAAATGAAGCTTCTTGTCCTGCAATGAATAGCGCATTGTCTGAAAAACCCGCTGTCAATGAATTTCCTATAGCAACGTAATTGGAAAAATTAGCAGAACCTGCGGTAAAAACGATAGGATCCGGTTCTGGAGTGGTCGTCGTGGCGTCATCATCATCAGAGCATGCAGTTAATAATAACCCTAATACAGGAATTAGGGCGAAGAACTTTTTCATACGAATATCAATTAGAGTTAGTCTGCGTTAACTTAGTGTTAAACCCGCATAAACCAAATCTATAGGAAATTTGTTATACAGGCAATTAAATGGGCAAAAAAATTATGCATGCATAATAAAAAGTGGTGAATTTTAAGAATTCAGAAAAGTCAGTGCTTTTTCGAAAAACTGTTTTGGATTCTCTGCGTGCAACCAGTGCCCTGCATTTTCTACGGTTTCTATAGAGGAATTTGGGAAGTGTTTCTTGATTTCCTCGTAGTCATTGGGGAGAATATATTCCGACTTATCGCCACGTAAGAACAGGGTCGTCTTTTTAAAGATGGATGTGGCAGGAACTCCTTCGCCAATTTCTTCCATTCTATCTTTTAGAACATCAAGATTGAAGCGAAGTCCCAACTTTCCCGGTTCCACCCAGTACAGGTTTTTCAGTAAGAATTGACGAATACCAAAATCATTGAGGTGTTTTGACAATGCTTCATCCGCTTCCTTTCTGCTGGTAATGTGGTTAAAGTCAAGGTGCAGCAAAGCATCAATTATATATTGATGGTGAGGAGGGTAATATTTTGGAGATATGTCCGCGACCACCAGCTTGTTTACTTTATCAGGCTCGGACAGGGCAAGGTGCATTGCTGTTTTTCCGCCCATGGAATGTCCCAAAATCACGGCTGTTTCCAGCTGATGAAAATCCATATAGTGTGATACATCCTGACCAAGAAATTCATAATCGAAGTCTACCGAATGAAAACTTCTACCGTGGTTACGTTGGTCAACCAGATGTACTTCAAAACCATTTTCGCCAAATTGGTTGCCAAGGGTTTTCCAATTGTCCGACATCCCCAAAAACCCATGAAGAATGAGCAATGGTTTGCCCGAGCCGACGATTCTGGAGTGCAAGATTTCCATTATTTCAATCGATGTAGGTACATATTGATGACATTTTCCAGACCGAGATAAATGGATTCGCAAATCAGGGCGTGGCCTATTGACACTTCCAATAGATTTGGAACATTTTCCTTAAAAAACCCGATGTTGTCCAAATTCAAATCATGTCCTGCATTTACGCCCAATCCCAGTTTATTTGCCATAACGGCGGCATCCCTGAACGGTTTGACCGCTTTTTCGCTATTTTCTAAAGTAAACTTTTGCGCATAGCTTTCAGTGTACAGCTCAATACGGTCCGTTCCGATATCGGCAGCACCTCGTACCATCTCTGTATCGGGATCAACAAAAATTGAGGTGCGAATCCCTTCGGATTTGAAGGTTTTGATAATATCGACCAAAAAATCTTTGTGTTTTACCGTATCCCAACCTGCATTTGAAGTAATGGCATCCTCTGCGTCCGGAACCAACGTGACTTGTGTAGGTTTGAGTTTTAAAACCAAATCCACGAATTTTGGAATGGGATTTCCCTCAATATTATATTCCGTTGTAACCACTGCCTTAAGCTCTTGGGCGTCCTTGTATTTTATGTGTCGTTCATCGGGTCTTGGGTGAATGGTTATTCCCTGTCCTCCAAAGGATTCGATGTCTTTGGCCGACTTCAATAAATTTGGGACATTGCCCCCTCGGGAATTCCGTAAAGTGGCCAGTTTGTTAATATTGACACTTAACTTTGTCATTAAATGAATTTTTGGCTGTCAAAATTAAACAATAGGCATGCCTTTTGCTACATAAAATTAGTATTTTGCACCTAACTGAGCGGCCATGCAGATTCAAGACAAAATCATTACGTCAATTCCGGTTTTTGAAGTTTCGGAGAATTTGAAGGAAGTGATTCTTTTTTTTGAGGAGACCACGTTTTCGCATGTGGCGGTGACGGAAAATGGCGAATATTTAGGGGTTCTGTCCGAGCACGACCTTCCTTGTTTTGAACCCGATGCACCCATTGAAAAATTCAGATATGAATTGGGAACCTTCCATGTGTCCAAGGAAACCATGTGGATGGATGTATTGGAAATGTTTTCCAGGAATGAGGCCAATGTGATTCCAGTGCTTGATGAAAGTAGGGTGATTGTGGGCTACTATGATTTGGACGAAGTTGTGGCCCACTTTATTGACACTCCTTTTTTCAAAGAACCCGGGGGTATCTTGGTCGTTTCAATAGGAACAAAAGATTACTCCTTCAGTGAAATCGCCCAAATTGTTGAAGGCAATAATGCTAAACTTCTTGGTGCCTTTATCTCAGAGTCGGAAAACGATATTGTACAGATTACCCTCAAGATCGGTTCGCAGAATTTAAATGAAGTGACCCAAACTTTTAGGAGATATAAGTATACCATCGTTTTTGGAAATAGTGATGATCAGTTCATGGAAGACCTAAAACAACGCTCGGACTACTTAGAAAAATACCTCAATATCTAATATGAAAGTTGCCGTTTTTGGCCAAAATATCACCGAACAGGACAGAATTTTTGTGTTGGAACTTCTGGCAGAGCTCAAATCCGTGGGGGCCATGGTCTCTATTGAGTCTGGATTTCATGGGATACTCAAAAAATTGGGAATTACTTCGGACCGTGAAGAATTTACCCAGTCCTCTGGTTTAGATCAGTCGTTTGATATGTTTGTAAGTTTTGGTGGTGACGGGACCATGCTAAGAGCTGTGACGTATGTCAAGGACCTGGGGATTCCCATAGTTGGCGTAAATACAGGTAGACTTGGTTTTTTATCAACTTTCAAAAAACAAGATGTCCGCAAAGTGGTCACTGAGTTTTTGTCCGAGGCATATTCCATAGAGGCCCGTTCTCTGGTGGAGGTTTGTTTGAGTTCGGACATCAAGGATTTCGAAGGGTTGAATTTTGCCTTGAACGAGATTACAATCAGTAGAAAAGATACAACATCCATGATCACTATTGAAACCTATTTGAACGATGAGTATTTAACTTCTTATTGGGCAGATGGATTGATCGTATCCACTCCTACGGGATCTACCGGCTATTCACTTAGTTGTGGAGGGCCGGTGATCGCACCTTCGACTAAATCCTTAGTATTGACTCCAATCGCACCCCATAATTTAAATGCAAGACCCTTTGTTATTTCCGATGATACAGAGATTCGATTGCGAGTATCCGGTAGGGAGGAAAATCACCTTATCTCCCTAGATTCAAGAATTTCCAGTATCCCCAATGGCCAGGAAATACGAATTCGAAAATCCGACTTTACCGTGAATATGATTGAATACAAATCTGAAAGCTTCTTAAAAACACTCCGCAACAAAATGCTATGGGGCGAGGATAGACGTAATTGACCCTTCCAAAAACAATAAATACAGCTAAAAACTGTTTAACAAAGAGAACCTATAAATCCAGTATTGTATCGACTTTCCTTTACCACTAGTACGTTAATGATTTGATGAATATGCGAATAGTCTTGGCTATTTTTTTGTGCGGTATGTTGGGGTCCTATGCCCAAACCTATGAGGTGGGGATATTTGCTGGTGGTGCCAATGTTATCGGTGATGTGGGCCGTACCAATTACATTTTACCTTCGGGCCCCGCTTTTGGTGGCCTGTTTAAATGGAACAAGAGTATAAGATATGCATGGCGGTCGAGTGTAATTTATGGTAATTTCACTGCAGATGATACTAAATCCAGCAAATCCTCCCGGGTACAACGGGGATTTGTTATGGACAACTCGGTCTTGGAAGCCTCGGCAGGACTCGAATTTAACTTCGTAGAATACAATCTTCACAAACTTGGACCGGCTTTCACGCCCTATCTTTACACGGGTTTGACCTACTTTCGATACGATTTTAATTATTTTGATGCACAACAAGTGCAGGATATTAACCAAAAAGAAGGTAGTTTTGCAATTCCAATGACGGTAGGGGCCAAGTATCGTTTGAATCAGTTTTTGATTCTAGGAGCTGAAATAGGGGCAAGGTATACTTTCACGGATAATCTGGATGGAAGTAATCCGGAGGGCTCCAATTTTGAGCAGTTTAGATTTGGAAACATTCTTAGCGATGACTGGTACGTTTTCTCAGGGATATCATTGACATATACCTTTGGACGAAAACCTTGCCAGGATTGCTTTGAATAAATGTACACACTAGAGGACGTCAATACAAATCGGTTGCCCAAACATGTTGCCATCATTATGGATGGCAACGGAAGATGGGCCAAACAACGTGGAAAACTCCGGGTTTTTGGTCATGAAAACGGGGTAGAAGCGGTTCGGAAAACAGTGGAGTCCTGCGCCAAGTTAGGTGTTGAATTTCTTACACTCTACGCTTTTTCCACAGAAAATTGGAACCGTCCCAAGATTGAAATTGATACCCTCATGAAGCTTTTGGTAGCTTCTCTCCGCAAGGAATTGGATACCTTGAACAAAAACAATATTTGTCTAAAGGCAATTGGCAATATCCATTCATTGCCTCCCAAAGCACAAAAAGAACTCTCTGAAGTAATTGTAAAAACCGAAGAAAACTCGGGAATGACCCTGACCTTGGCTTTGAGCTATGGGTCTCGGGAAGAACTTAAGCAAGCGATAAAAGAGATAAGTTTCAAAGTTAAAAATAATATAATTTCACTTGAAAATATTGACGAAGCCGTTATAAATACTCATCTTTACACGCACTTCATGCCCGACGTGGACTTGCTTATTCGCACCAGTGGAGAGTGCCGGATAAGCAATTTTTTACTTTGGCAGATAGCGTATGCCGAATTATATTTTATTGACGTATTTTGGCCTGATTTTAGTGAGCATCATTTGGTAGAAGCAATATTAAGTTACCAAAATAGAGAAAGACGATTTGGAAAGACTAGCGAACAACTCAGTTAAACGGACCACCCAAACTTTACAACCATACTTTACTTTACTCCTCCTCCTTTTTTACTTCAATACAAGCGTTGCGCAGGACATTTCGTTCGAAAACGGCAAGACCTACACTTTGGGCGGATTGACGGTAACCGGCCTTCAAAGTTACAACGAGCAGACGGTCAAGACCTATACTGGACTTCGAGTAGGGCAACGCATTACAGTTCCCGGGGATGAAATAAGTGCTGTCATCAAAAAATTATGGAGTCTGGAATTGTTCAGTGACGTAAGCATGTATTATACCAAAATTGAAGGTGATAAAATCTTTTTGGAACTCAACATATTGGAACGTCCCACTTTGGCCAAGGTCACAGTGTATGGGGTTAAAAAGCGTAAAATTGAGGATATCATCAATGATACGGACCTTAAGAAAGGTAAAAAAATTACTGAAAGTTTGATTGCCAACACCAAGAACTACCTTCAAAACAAATACAAAAAACAAGGTTATCTCAACGCCAAGGTCAACATTGCAACAGCCAAAGATACTTCGGGTACCAATACCGAAAGCATGGTCATCAATGTGAACAAAGGCGATAAGGTCAAAATTCGTAAAATCGTCTTTGAAGGCAACGAGAAGTTGACCAATAAGCGTTTGCGCAAATCACTTAAAAACACCAAAAAGAAGAAACTCTATCGATTCTGGAAAAAATCAAAGTACATCGAAGCGGACTTTGATGAAGACCTTTCCAATTTGGTGGATACCTATGCCGAGAGAGGATACCGCGACGCCCGAGTGCTCTCAGATACGTTTATAAGGATAAATGAAAATAATATCGATTTAAAAATAAAAGTAGAAGAGGGGAACAAATACTACTTCGGAGATATAAATTTTGTAGGTAACTCGGTCTACACGGACCGAGATTTAAGTCAAGTTCTGGGAATTCGCAAAGGGTCTACGTATAATGGTGTTCTTCTAAAAAAGCGAATTGCCGATGAAACCAAACCCGATGCCATCGATTTGACCAACTTGTATCAAAACAACGGTTACCTCTTTTCCAGTATAAATCCGGTTGAGGTTTCTGCGGTGAACGATACCATCGATTTTGAGATACGGATCATTGAAGGAAAAGAGACGTTCTTGGACCACGTGACCGTTGCTGGAAATGATAGGACCAACGATCATGTCATATTCAGGGAGCTTCGTACCCGACCCGGTCAAAAATACAGCAAGGACAATATCGTTCGGAGTATTCGTGAACTTGGTCAGCTAGGGTTCTTTGATGCCGAACAAATCGTACCGGACATTCAAAATCCAGATCCCAATGCAGGTACCGTAGACATCAAATACAGTCTAGTGGAAGCCGGATCGAGCCAAATTGAGTTGCAAGGTGGATTTGGAGGTGGTGGGTTCATAGGTACTCTAGGACTCTCGTTCAACAATTTCTCCCTACAAAACATTTTCAATGGAAAAGCCTATAAACCGGTTCCCATGGGAGACGGCCAAACTTTTGCACTACGGCTCCAGGCGAGTCGCTCCTTTAGGGTGTACAGTCTCAATTTTTCTGAACCTTGGTTAGGAGGGAAAAAACCGGTGCGCTTTAATCTGTCCCTTTCCAGAACGCGGCAAGTGGCCACAAATTTTGATAATCGAGGTAGAATTCAGGTGGATAACAGCCGGGGTTTCTCAATCACTGGGGTTTCCTTGGGGTTGGCCAAGCGAGTGCAGTGGCCAGATGACTTTTTCACAGTTTCCCATGCGCTTAGTTATCAGCTTTATGACTTCGACGATTTCAACAACGGTCTCTTTAACTTTGGAAATGGAAGTTCCAACTCTTTGAACTACACCTTTGGAATATCCCGAAGCTCGCAAGGACCCAGCAGGATTTTTCCTTTAACTGGTTCCAATTTCGAGTTTACCGCGAAATTCACACCACCTTATTCTTTGTTCTCCAATAAGGATTTCAAACAGATTCGTAGCGATATTGATGAAATTACCGCAAGGCTTTTTGAGATTGGACCTAACCCCGCCACGATTGAAGAACAATTGGAGTTTCAACAAAAAAGTGACGAGTTGGAGCGCTTGGAGGAAGAACGGTTCAAGCTGCTCGAATTTTACAAAATCAAGTTTCGCGGGGACTGGTATACCCAATTGGTGGATAAATTGGTTTTGCGCACCAATGCTGAGTTCGGTTTTCTGGGAAGCTATAACAATGATATTGGCGATGTTCCTTTTGAGCGTTTCTTTGTGGGGGGAGATGGCCTGGGCAACTTTACCTTGGATGGAAGGGAAATCATCCAACTCCGGGGTTATGAAAATAGTTCCCTGACCCCCTTTATTACAAATCCCATCACCAATAATTTAGAGCAGGACGGGGGTACTATCTACAATAAATACTCTCTGGAACTTCGTTATCCGTTAACTCTAAAACCGGCCGCTTCCATTTATGCGCTCTCTTTTTTAGAGGCGGGGAACGCTTTCAACAATTTTAGCGACTTTAATCCGTTTGAACTAAAAAGATCTGCCGGAGTGGGGCTTCGTATTTTTATGCCGGCTTTTGGTCTGTTGGGGATTGATTTTGGTTATGGTTTCGACACGGACGCCCGGCCTAATTCAATTGGACCCAGTGGCTGGCAAACACACTTCATTATCGGGCAGCAGTTTTAATCATGTGGAAATACCGTTAATTTATCTTTTGCAACCTTCTCGTTTTGAGCATTTTGTTATTTTGGCACGATATTTTCAATTAAAAAGCGGAACAAGAATGAATACCAAGGTCCTTCTGTCATTTATTGTTTTGATGACGTCAATACACGGATTTGCTCAGCGTGGGGTACGAATAGGATATGTGGATATGGAATATATCCTGGAAAATGTGGAGGAATATAGAGACGCCAGTGCCCAGTTGGAGGCAAAGGCTCAAAAATGGAAACAGGAAATTGAGCTCAAACGTAGCGTGGTCGAACAAATGAAAAAAGATTTAACGGCCGAAAAAGTATTGCTGACTGATGAGCTGATAGAAGAGAGAGAAGAGGAAATACAAGTTTTGGAAACTGAAATGATCGATTATCAACAGGACCGATTTGGACCTCAAGGTGATTTGGTCCTACAAAAAAAGTTGTTGATTCAACCGATTCAAGATCAAGTTTTCAATGAAGTTCAAAAAATAGGAGGTAACAAAAGATACGATTTTATTTTCGATAAATCCGCAGATGTCGTAATGTTGTACTCCGAAAAAAGACATGATATTAGTGACTTGGTCCTTAGGGAGATAGCCCGCACCAGAAAAGTGAGCAAATCCAACAAAAAACAACAGGAAAAAAATAGGTTGGACCAATTCAAAACGGAAGAAGCTGAAGCGGACAAAGAGATTAGCGAAGCGTTGAAAGCAAGACAAGAAAACGCTGCGAAA
This sequence comes from uncultured Allomuricauda sp., assembly GCF_937884665.1. GTDB lineage: Bacteria > Bacteroidota > Bacteroidia > Flavobacteriales > Flavobacteriaceae > Flagellimonas. Next base: position 26,736 of record NZ_CAKZYF010000115.1, read on the forward strand.
TCCAAGGATGAAAAAGCAAAGGCGGCAGAAGATAGAAGAGCGGAACAGCTGCGATTGAGAGAGGAACGAAAAAAAGCGTACGAAGCAAGAAGAAAAAAGTTATTGGAAGAACGGGAGGCCAAAAGACAGGCCAAGCTCGAAGAGCGTAAAAAAGCCCAAGAGCAAGCAAAGGATTCCATTCAGCAATAAAGATTAAAACACTAAAATTAACATTCAAATAGTAACTCAGATTATGAAAAATGTAAAGAAGATGGCTGTAGCCCTGGTTTTGTTTGTAGCGGCTACAGGTTTTATTAACGCACAGAGCGTAGCACATATCAATGTGCAGCAGTTGTTATCCGAAATGCCGGAGATGAAAGCAGCTCAATCAGAATTAAAGAAATTAGAAGAAACATATACAGCGGATATTAAAGGTTCTATGACTGAATTTCAGAACAAGGCCACACAATATCAAAATGAATCTACCTCAAAAACGAGGGAAGAGAACGAGAAAAGGGCGATGGAGTTACAAGAATTTCAGAAGAGCATTCAAGACGCTGAACAGGCGGCATTGAAGCAGTTACAAGAGAAACAGCAGCAATTGTTCGCTCCTATTTCAGAAAAAGCCAAGGCCGCGATAGAAAAAGTGGCGGCATCACAAGGCATAGACTACGTAATGGATTCCAGTCCTGGACTCACTTTAATAGTTGCTAAGGGCAAAGACCTACTACCCGCCGTAAAACAGGAATTAGGGTTTTAGAATTACTTTCAAAAATAAAAGAATCGACCGTGCCTCCTCAATGGGATGTACGGTTTTTTGTTAGTCGCAATCTGCCTATTTTTAACTATGCACAAGCCCATTGGTATCTTTGATTCTGGCGTTGGAGGAACTTCAATTTGGAAAGAAATACGTAAAAAACTTCCATCTGAAGATACCGTTTATTTGGCAGACAGTATAAATGCCCCCTACGGTGTAAAATCGGAAGCGGAGATAATTGAACTCAGCCGGAAGAATACTGAAGTACTCCTATCCAATAATTGTAAGCTTGTTGTTGTGGCCTGTAATACGGCAACTACGAATGCGATTGACTATCTTAGAAATACATTTAACGTGCCTTTTATCGGTATAGAACCGGCCATTAAACCTGCGGCACTGCGCACCAAGACCAAAAAAATAGGGGTATTGGCTACAAAAGGTACACTGACGAGCAGTCTGTTCCACAACACCTCAAAATTATATGCAGAAGGGATCACCGTAATGGAGCAAGAAGGAAAGGGCTTGGTAGAGCTGGTAGAAGCGGGTAAAGAGAACCTTGAGGAAACTGAGATTCTGCTGAGGTCGTATTTGGAGCCTATGCAAAACGCACAAATCGACTGCTTGGTTTTGGGTTGTACCCATTATCCGTATCTCATTCCACTGGTACAAAAAATACTTTCGCCCAATGTACATATTATAGACTCAGGTAAGGCAGTGGCCCATCAAACGAAAGTAGTCCTTGAAAAGGAAAATTTGATGGATATATCCAATAGAAAGGGGAAGGCTCTCTTTTATACTAATGGCAAGATAGACGTACTCCACAATCTGGTAAAAGGTTCACATGTTTCAGTGAAGTACTTGGACTTTTAAGTACTTTTTCGTCTAAAGGTCTGATAGGTAAAATCATATTTATGCCTGTCATCCTTTGGATGAAAATCTTCATGGACCAATTCCCAACGTACTTCGTCAATTTCAGGAAAAAAAGTGTCCGCTTCAAATACAGCATGGATTCGGGTCAGCTCAATAAGGGTTCCTATTTCCATGGATTGCCTGTAAATTTGGCCTCCGCCGATAATAAACCCCTTTTCGTTTTCTCGAATATACGATACGGCATCGTCCAAAGAATGGGTAAGCGTACAGGGAAATTTTGGTTGATAGTTTTTATCCCGAGTAATGACTATATGCTCTCGGTTCGGAAGCGCTTTGGGAAAACTTTCCATGGTTTTACGGCCCATTATGATTTTATGGCCTGTGGTCAACGCTTTGAATCTTTTAAAATCATCTGGCAAATGCCAAGGGAGATCGTTGTTCAAGCCCAGAGCATTGTTCTCTCCAGCAGCTGCTATTAGGACAAGTTCGCGCACTATTCTTTTTTTTTGTTGATGGAAGACATCGGAAAGTCTGTTTCTATTTCTTTTTGTATTTCGGCAATGCGTTTTTTTTGTTTTGCCACAAGGATTTCACGTTGCTTCCGTTCCCAATCCTGCCCCATGAATTTTTGGGTCACAAAAACATTAAAAGCGTGCAGAACAAAAAGAAAGGCCCAAATGGTAATGCCCCAAACAAACCAATCATAGGACGCTCCATACTTCAAAATTTTATTGATCAAAACCAGAAATACGCTACCGATCAAAAAGATGACCAAATGGGAGAACAACCGCTTTTTCTGCTTGATGCGCTTTTGGGCATTTTCCAGAAGTTCGTGTTGTTCCTGATCAACAGCTGCCGGTTTCTTTTTCCTGAAGGAGAGCATGGGAATGGCTATCTTTAACAACAAAGATAATTGAATTGGGTACATTTAAAATACAGCATTTAAGAGAAAAATTTCCTGTTTTACAAGAATCAATATATGCGGATACAGCGGCAACCGGACTCCTCTACAAAGATTTATTTGAGTGGCGCAGACAGCACGATGTGGCATATTTGGTGGGTGGAAGCACCATGAAACAAAAAAGTTTTGAAGACATGTCCTCAGTTCACGAGAGCGTTGGCGATTTTTTAGGCTGTACCAAAGAGAATGTAAGCTTGACCCCCAACTTTACCATTGCGCTGAACCTCCTGTTGGAAGGCTTGCCCAAGGGACAGCGGGTTTTATTGCTACAGCAGGATTATCCTTCATTAAATTGGGGATTTGAGACCCGAAACTACGATAGGGCGTATGTAGAAATCGATTACGATCTGGAAGAAAGGATATATCAGGCACTGAAAAAGGCCCATTTCGATATTTTGGCATTGAGTTTGGTGCAGTGGACGAACGGGATTAAAGTGGATTTGGATTTTTTAAAGCGCCTAAAAACAGAATTCCCTGAGTTAATGATCATTGCGGATGGCACGCAGTTCTGTGGAACGCAACGATTCAACTTCGAAGATTCTGGAATTGATATACTGGGGGCCAGCGCTTATAAATGGTTGTTGTCCGGCTATGGAAATGGGTTTCTTTTGGTCAAGGATAGGGTAAAGAAGCGATTTGATCTTAAGGCGATAGGCAATGGTTCGGTAAATGGAGACATGTCCAAAAGGAATACCATCTCCTTTTGCAAGCATCTGGAACCCGGTCATTTGGACTCGTTTAATTTTGGAAGTCTCCTATTTTCACTTCATTTTTTACAATCTGTGGGATTGGAAACGATTGAAAAACAGCTAAAACTGCTATCCGAGAAAGCCATAAATATATTCTCTTGACTGGAGCTCTTTGAGGTTGCGGTACAAATCAGAAAAGAACATAGTACCATCTTCAATATTTCTGGAAATCAAAACCTCTTTGAAAAGTTAAGGACAAAAGATGTGATATGTTCCCAAAGAGGAGGGGGCATCCGGCTTAGTTTTCATTGGTACAATACAGAAAATGAAGTGGATGTCATTGCGAAAATTCTTCAATCTTGATGACGGAAATCATATTTTCCAAAAAACAAAACAGCTAATTTGCCAAAATAATGCAATTGTAAAGTGCATTTTATCAATATGATAAATCGAACTTAGCTTATTGTAAATAATAGGTTTTATAATTTTTTTTGCTAAAAATTTTAAAAGAAAAACGAGTATCATGGCAATAAAAAAACAATATCTAAAGAGCAAGCCTATATGTAAAGTAACCTTTACCGTATCGGCGGAGGAGGCCAAGAAAGTAGCTGTTGTCGGTGATTTCAACAATTGGAACCCGAAAGGAAGCATGTTGAAAAAATTGAAGAACGGCACATTTAAGGGCACTTTTGACCTACCCAAAGAAAATTCATTCGAATTTCGCTACATCGTTGATGGCACTTACGTAAATGAAGAAGAAGCTGATCGCTATCAGTGGAACGATTTCGCCGGAACTGAAAATGCGGTGATAGAACTCTAGATGAAACAAGGGTTACCGTTGCTATTCTTCAACGGTGACCCCTTTCCAAAAAGCTACCCTGCCCTTTATGGATCTGGCCAACTCACTGGTTTCGGGATAGTACCAGGCAGCATCAAGGTTTTCCTTTCCGTCAACTTCCAAAGTATAATAGGAAGCGACACCTTTCCAAGGACAGGTAGAATGGGTTTCGCTGGCTTTGAAATATTGCTTTTTTAAACTCTCTTCAGGAAAATAATGGTTGTTCTCTATAACCACGGTATCGTTACTTTCCGCAATAACAGTATTGTTCCAAACTGCTTTCATACGTATTTTTTAAAAATATAGTTCTTATAGTTTTCGTCATCATCTGAGAAAGAGGTCACTATTTTAAGTCCTGATTTTTCGGCCAACCAAGCCACCACTTCGTCATCGTACTTTTGGGAAATCTCAGTATGTATGGTCTCCCATTTTTTGAGTCGGACCTTAAGGTCCAAACTTTCAATAAAAACCTCCTGCTGTATTTTGGACACCAAAAAACTTTTAGCCGTTCCTGTTTCTGGATCATAGACCTCCCAGTGAAGGAAATCATCCAAATTAAAAGTACCCCCCATTTCCTTGTTAATTCGGGTCAAAACATTTTTATTGATTGCCTCTGTGATTCCAGTTTTATCGTTGTAGGCATCCAAAATGACTTGGGGATGTTTTTTTTGGTCGAAACCCATAAAAATGAAATCTTCAGGAGCGATGGAATCTTTGATGTTCTTTAAAAACTCAATGGCCAAAGGATGTAGCAAATTGCCAATATTAGAACCCAAGAATAAAATGACCTTTCTTTTGCCATTGGCATTTCCAATATCGCGAAGGGTATCAAAATAGGTCCCCTGAAGGGTGTTCACAGTAACCTCTGGAATCTCAGTTTTAAGCGAAGCCTCCAGTTGGTCCAGTACATTTTGACTAATATCAATGGGACGATAATCAAAATGAGCTTGCCTATTTATCATTTCCTGGAGCAACACTTTGGTCTTTTTACCATCACCTGCACCCAATTCGAACACGCTAAAAGGACTGCCATCCTTTATGAAAATCGCTGTAATCTCTTCCTTGTACTTTTCAAAAATCGAAAGTTCAAGATCCGTAAGATAATATTCGGGCATGGCCATGATGTCTTGAAAGAGACGGTCGCCAACTTCGTCATAGAAATATTTGGAAGAAAGGTACTTGGGATACGCGGTCAGACCTTCATGGACCTCTTGCTCAAAAACTGAGGCAAAAGTTTGAATTTCCTTGTCTTGCATATTTGGATTTAGGATTTAACGTGCCAACCGGATTCCGGTGAACTGCCATCTTAAATGGGGATGAAAAAAATTTCTATACGTGAATCTGGTATGTTTTTTTGGAGTGGCCACTGATCCGCCCCGAAGTACTTTTTGATTGACCATGAACTTGCCATTATATTCTCCCAGTGCTCCATCGGCTTTGGCATAATTGGGATAGGGCAAATAAGCACTTTCCGTCCACTCCCAGCGTTTGCCCCAAGGGAAAAATGCTTGGGCAACTTCCCATTCAAACTCGGTGGGCAGCTTGCAGCCTTTCCATTGGGCATAGGCGAAAGCTTCAAAATAGGAAATGTGGGTCACAGGTGCTTCCGTAGTTATCTTTTCAAGACCCTTAGCGGTATAGTGGTACCATACACCATCAATGTTGTGCCAATATAAAGGAGCGGTCACTTGTTTTCGTTTTACCCAATCCCATCCTTCCGCGTGCCAAAGGTCGAACCGTTGATATATTCCGGCTTCAATACATTCGATGAACTCCCCATTTGTAACCAACTTATTGGATATTTCATAATCCTGTAGGTATACCTTATGTCTTCCCAATTCATTGTCGTAACAGAATTCCTCTGAATCATGGCCTATTTCATAGACCCCTGCCGGAATATTTATCCAATCCTGAGGGTGCGTTTCAATAGGATGGTCATTAAAAGTGTTGGAGTACAGAGGTAACAAGGGATTGTTTCCCAAAATATATTTGATATCTGAAAGCAGCAGTTCCTGATGTTGCTTTTCATGATGGATTCCAATTTCCAAAAGAGCGTTCAACTCCTCGTTTTGGTCCTTGGAAAACATCTTTTTGATACCCTGGGTAACATAGTTTCTATATTCATACACTTTTTTGACCGAAGGTCTGGACAAATTCCCTCTATCTGACCGAATCACGCGTTTGCCCACGGTTTCGTAATAGCTGTTGAAGACAAAGGAAAAATCCTCATCGAAAAGCGCATAATCGGGTGCGTGGGGTTTAAGTATGAATTCCTCAAAAAACCAAGTAGTGTGCCCTAAATGCCATTTTGGTGGGCTTACGTCGACCACAGGTTGTACAACATAATCTTCTATTTCAAGAGGTTCACAAAGTGTTTCGGAATGTTTACGGGTTTCCAAAAAGAAATCCAGTAAAGTTTCGGTCAGGATCATAAAGAGATTTTACTCTTTAAAGATAAGGAATATTCGCATTAACCCACGGTATAAACCGGTAGGCTAAAACTGAATGCAGTACCTTCATTGGGTTTGCTGAACACTTTGATACGCGAATCATGGATTTCCATAATTTTTCGGACAATGGCCAACCCCAATCCGGTCCCTTCCTTTTCCTGTCCGGTCTTGGTTTGTCGGTACCGTTCAAAAATCAATGTTTGATTTTCCTTTTTGATGCCAGGACCTGAATCTTGGATAATTACTTCCACATGCTGCCCTTCGGCTTCAATTTTTACGATCACTTCTCCGCCTTCCGGAGTGAACTTCAAAGCATTGTCCATTAAATTCTGGATGGCACGTTCCACAAGTGAAATATCAGCAAAGACCAAAGGGATATTCTCCTTCATTGAAAGTTTAAGGACAATGTTTTTTTGCTCCGCCAGTAAAGAATAGTTCCTATGGATATCATTGGCCAGTTCGCTGATAAGAAAGGGTTCTTTTTCGGGTTCAATTTGATTGGCCTCCAGTTTGGAATATTCAAAAAGTTGAGAAACCAATTTGGAAAGCCGTTCGCTACTTTTGGTGACCCGTTTTAAATACTCGTTACGTTCTTCTGCGGATAGTTCTGCATCTTTCATGTGCAAGGTTTCAATATAACCCTGTATAATGGAAAGCGGAGTCCGAAGGTCATGCGAAATGTTGGCGATGAGTTCGCGGCGCAGTTGTTCCACGGATTTCAATTTTTCAATATCAGAAAGAATGGTATCCGCCATGTGATTGTACGTGGTGGCGACATTGGCCAAATCCGTTTTTTCTGCATTTTCGATGCGATACTGTAAATCGCCCTGTTGAAAGCGTTTTGCTGCGTAAATGATTTTTCGCAAACTTCGGGTAAGGTACCAAATGGCCAATACTCCCAAAAGTGTTGCAAAAACCAGGGTCAAAAGCGAACCACCAAGTCCCAATCTCATAAAATAGCTGTTGAACAGATCGCTGCGCGTGGCCAAAAAATCCTCTCCGGCCAAAATAATGTAGACATATCCTTCATGTCCATCCGAGTTGAACTTCGCTGCTGAGAAAATGGTCTGTTTGGCCAAATCCTTGGGATCGTCCCCCAAGGTATACGAGGCCCCTTCTTCGGCGATGAACTTTTGGATAGGTTCCAGATTTATCTTTTTTTGCTTGGTTTCTGGTGCATCATGGTCCAGCACCACAGAGTATTGCACTTTTCCCTCAATGTCCAAAAGATATACTTCAATAGCCCGGTTTACGGCCATCATATCATGCATAATGTCACCAAAAAGTGCTTTGTTCACTTCACCAGATTCTGTGAAAGGTTGGGTGTTTTTAAATTTTTCATCAATGAGATCCTTCGCCAGATTGGCGTGCAGTCGCTGAGTGGTCTCGTAAAAATACTTGTTGGAAAGATATATCGAAGTGATGGTATATCCTATCCCGGCCAAGAGTAGTATGGCCAAAAATGAAAGGGAAAGTTTGATGACGAAACGGGTAGTAAGGATATGGTTCTTCATACGTTTGGTTTTAGTTTTCGGTCAGTTCTTCATTGAACTTATAGCCAACGCCCCAAGTGGTCAAAATAAATTTGGGATTGCTCATGTCCGGTTCTATTTTGGAGCGCAATCGGTTGATATGGGAATTCACCGTATGCTCGTATCCCTTAAAGTCATAACCCCAAATCATGTTCAAAAGCTGGGTTCGGTCGTAACTTTTACCCGGGTTTGAGGAGAGTAGCACGAGTAACTCAAATTCTTTGGGCGATAGCTCAATTTTTTTACCATCCAAAAGTACTTTGCGCATTTCTATGTTTATGGAAAGGATATCAAACTCCATAAATTTGGGATTTTCGGTGTGCGTAGGAGCGGCATCATCCATTTTTTGCCTCCTGAAAATAGCCTTTACCCGAGCTATAAATTCCCGTACACTGAAGGGTTTGGTCAAATAGTCGTCGGCCCCCACTTCAAGTCCGAGTACTTTATCAATTTCTTCCGAGCGTGCAGTGAGCATCATAATGGGAGAGGTTATATTGTTGGCCCTTATTTTCTGGCAGACCTCAATTCCGTCCATTTCCGGCAGCATTACATCCAAAATAACCAAATCGGGATTTTCATTTATAGTCTTGCGCAGACCCTCAGCTCCATCCGAACTGGTCAAGACTTGACAGCCCAAATCGTTTAAGTGTATTTCCAAAAGATGTACGATTTCAGGATCGTCCTCAACAATCAGTACTTTTTTCATGTGCCACGAATTAAAACCTAAAGTATCACGAAAAGTTCACTGTTTTCTAAGGAATGTGAAACGGATACCCCATATAAAGTCAATCTTTCACCAAAATCTTTACAATTCATACGCTTTTTTGTTCTAAATATATGGTTTTGAGCTAATAAGGAATATTGATTTTTATGTGATACTTCTGCAATGAATCGCACATTACTTTGTGACTCATTCTTAAAGAACGCATAAAATGAACAACTTAAAATCTATTATGACCATTTTGGGGCTAGGCATCATCCTAGCTTCCTGTAACAAGGGAGAAACTGACGATGCTCCCGTAGAACTCAATGCCGGGACGCTTTCCGGGGGGCCTTACACATTTGTCGTGGACGGAGTTCCAGATATGGTGAGCACCATTGCTTTAGATGCCAGTTCCTTGGTAGGCAGTAACCGCACCTACGTCATTACTGACGATTCCAATACTATTTTAGGAATTCCCCCTACTTTGGACGCAGTCCGGGGCGTTGATTTTGATGAAGCCGGTGCAGGAACCTGCTACATCTATCACTTGGTTTTCGAGGAAGGCTTGCAAGGTCTGGAGGCCGGGGCCAACCTGGATAACCTACAAGGTGAGTTCGACCTTTCTAATTTCTTGATCGTGGTGCGCAACGGACTCAATGCAGGAACACTTTCAGGAGGGCCTTACACATTTATCGTGGACGGAACGCCAGATATGGTTAGTACTATTGCTTTGGATGATTCAGAACTCACAGGAGACACACAAACGTATGTGATTACCGATGATTCCAATACCATTTTGGGAATCCCACCGACACTAGAAGCGGTTATGGGAGTGGATTTCGATGCGGCTGGTGTAGGAACTTGCTATATCTATCACTTGACCTACTCGGGAGAGGTGACCGGTCTAGAAGGTGGCTTGAACCTGAACGACTTGTCCGGTAATTTTGCGCTCTCTAACTTTTTGGTAGTGGTGCGCAATGGGTTGAATGCCGGAACGCTTTCCGGAGGTCCGTACGATTTCGTAGTGGATGGTATTCCAGATATGGTGAGCACAATTGCCTTGGATGACTCAGAACTGACCGGCGATGTACAGACCTACGTAATTACCGATGATTCCAATAACATTTTGGGTATTCCCCCTACCTTGGATGCAGTAAAAGGAGTTGATTTTGACGAAGCTGGAGTGGGAACCTGCTACATTTATCATCTGACCTATTCTGGAGACATTTCCGGTTTGGAGGGTGGCCAAAATGTAGATGACCTTTCCGGTAACTTTGCCCTCTCCAA